>NZ_WLUG01000103.1:0-17023 GCF_009706505.1 Providencia sp. wls1922
TCCCCCTTATTGGCAAACCGCAGTGGTTTTATATAAGCCAATATAATTCGGTAACCCTGCTAAGTTATAAGAAACTTGGCACTGCTGTTTATCGTTATATTGAATGGTAAATGAACCGCTTTCTGGCATTCCCGACAAATAAATTTCACCGTCATTACCCACCATGGCATTGAGCTGATTATTATTAGGGAAAATCGCCTGTGCCCCGAATGGCACCGGTTTACCATCTTTAAAATTCAAAATCATGATAGCGCGATAGCCCACATTGGCATTAAAGCTGGCTTTGGCAATTGCCCCACGGCTTGGCGCCACGTTTTGGGTGGTTAACTCCATTTCGGTATCACTTGGTAATTTGCTGGTATCAATTTGAATCCCATTACTGCGATACGCGGTGACATACGGCACTAAGGCATAGCCTTGCCCGTTAGTTTGAATACCGGTTTGGTTCAGAATCGGGACATTAGGCGCATCGGGAATTTCCACCAAGGCTGCCGTTTCACCCAGTTGCTGACCAAGAACTACCCCTCCGGAATGAGCGACCACACTGCCGCTGGCACCGTAATACAGGTTGTAATTGTTGGTGCTGTATCCCGTCCCCCCAGTGATTTCCCCATACTGCCCGCGGTAGCTGGCATTTAAGTTACCGGAAGCCCCTGAATCACGGGTTGGGAAGTTTTGCTGAGCACTCCAATTTAAGCGATTGTTCAGCTGGGTTGCTGAAATCCCCATGCTCCCTGACGAGCCATTGGCGCTGCTACTGGTACTGTTAAAGTTGTAATAGAAGGTGTCTTCAAACACGCTAAACGGCACGCTCACTGTAAACGCAAATTGGTGATCATCATCTTTCGTGCGTCCACCACTATTCATGTTCGGGTTAGTATTTTTGTTATAGCTGTAATTCAATCCGTAACTGATATTATTCCAGCTATTGTTATAGCCAATAGTAGTGGATTGGGTTTTACGATCACTGTTCCAGTAATCTTCGCTAACAAAACCGACAGACAGTGAACCCCAGTTATCCCCTAAGCTTTGGCTAAGGGTGATTTCCCCGCGGTTACGGCGGCGTTCATACAGTGGGCTAAATCCACTTTTACGATAGCCATCAAACACTTCCGCCAAACTGTAGAAGCCTTGCGTAGAGTAGCGATACCCTGCGAGGGCAATGTTGGTACCAATATCATTTAGGTTTTTGTTATAGCGAAAACGGTAAGATTGCCCGCTTTCCGTGGTGCCATTATTTAAAGTGGAGTTGGCGTGGGTGACATCCACAGATAATGCCCCAAAGCGCCCTAAGTTTTGCCCCGCACCCACAGAATAGGCTTGGTATTTATCACTCAGTTGGCTACCCCCAAAGGCGGTGAGCCCCCACGGTAAGCCGTAGATCAATGTGAACTGGGCGAACGGTTTTTTATCTACGCTGCTGTCATAGCTGCGATATTGCCCACCCGTCACGCTATAGGAAACATAGCCTTCACGTTGTAAAACTGGCAAAGAGGCATACGGGATAATTTGATATTGCTCGCTACCATTGGCCTCTTTGATGGTGACGTGCAGATCTCCGCTACCGCCAGTGGGGTAGAGGTCGTTAATTTCAAATGGACCTGCTGCCACATCGGTTTGGTAAATGGTGTAACCGTTTTGGCGAATGGTGATCTGCGCATTACTGCGCGCAATACCGCGTACCACTGGCGCATACCCACGTAAGCTTTCTGGGTTCATATCATCATCGGTCGCCAACTGCGCCCCACGAAACGGCACGCTGTCAAAAATATCCGATGGTGATGTGCTATCCCCGAGAATCAGCTGGCTTTTTATCGCATTGATATTCCGGCTTAAATAGGTATATACCGTGTCCCATTTATTGCGCTGCCCGTCACTGCTTTGCCATGTGGTGTAGTTACGCAGACGCCACGGGCCGATATTGAGCCCCGGACGTAAGTTCACATAGTTGGAGTTGCTGCTGTTTTTGTCGTTTTTGCGATCGGTATTGCGTGAGCCGTTATAACTGTAATTGAGTAACAGGGCGTTGATCCCATCATCAATCGCCGCCAGATCCACATAGCCGCGCGGGTTCATATTCAACGCAATCTGCGGAATACTTAAATAGAGACGTTGAGAGCCAAATTCAAACTCACTTTTGGCATCGGGGATCGCGGATAGATTCACGCACGAATTCCCTGCGGTTTGTAGATTAGGATAATCTGTAACTTTCACACCCACATCTTTTAAATCGCTGAGCGTCAGGCATGGCTCCAGCTCTTTCTTGGCATTATTGGAAAAACTGACACTCTTTGAACCTATCAGGCTCTTATTAATGTAGATATCCACATAATATTGACCTGGTAATTGTTCATTACGTTCGAATTGCCCTAAGTCCACCGATTCTTTATTTGGTAGCTCAAGAAATTCAGGATCAAAATAGGTGTCTGGCTCTGCTGAGGACGTCGCAATATAGCCTAAGGCGATAAATAGGCTAAGGCATATTTTATTTATTTTCATAGATAAACCTAATTGCCATTAAGGCTATATTTTTATTTCCGCCGGATTATTGGCTGAGCCATAATCGTTGATCACTTCCCATTTAATGGTGCCGTGCAGTTCAGGGCTAATTAGTGAGAAAGACTTGCTGGAAAATGGTGCCACGTAAGAGACATCATTCACTTTTTTTCCATTAAAACTGATACTTTGGAAATTCATATAATAGGGGGTTGGGTTTTTGACGGTGATCGATTGACCGTCTTTTAACCAGGTTAATTTCTTCTGCTCTTCCAAAAAATCGACTTTACTAATGGCACTCGGGCGATAAATTAATTTCATCTGAGTTTTAAACGCGATTTTTAATGAGTTTTCTGTTTTCTTTTCAGTGGCTGGAATAGTTTTAATATTTAGCCAGAATAATGATTCTCTATCATTGGGTAGTGTATTTTGGGTTAAGAAAATACGTAATGTGTTGGTTTTTTCTTGGTTTAAACGAAAAAGTGGTGGCGTAATGGTAAAGTCCGTTTGCTTGCCTTCATTGGCATTTTCAATCCATGATTGAATTAAATAGGGCACTTTATCCGGATTTTCGACGCTAATACTGACATCCTTATTCCCTTCTGGATAAATTACGCGGGTTCCCCCAATAATCACACCGGCATAGGCCGACTGACTGAGCGCAAATAACATGATACAGACAGAGATAATTGTTTTCATATTGCCACCACTGGGTAAAAATAATTAAGGTTTATATCCGTATAAACCTTAATTAATCATTAGTTATAGTTAATTGTGAAGGTTGCTGTTGAATTCGCTAAACCGACGGTCACTGTGTCAGACATCGCAATATAACGCGCTGTAAAATCTAAGTTGTTCACAACGGTTTCTTGTAATGTGTATGGGCTAGAAGCGGTATACAGTGGGACAGTTAAGCCTTTAACGTCTTGAATTTGGATACCAACACCGGTTGCAACACCAGAGGTATTTGGATTAGTTAATTGAAGTACACTGTTGTTGCCTTCATAGGAAACACCATCAAATTTTACTGTTGCGGTGGTCACTGCCGCAGGGCAGTTTTCCAATTGGATAGTAAATTTAGTGGCAGCGGCGGTGCTACCTGTGCTTGGCAATGCCGTTCTAGAAACTTTCCCTAAATTTACTTGGATAGCATCTGAGCCCGCTGCAAGTTGACATGCGTTATCCGTAATTTCACCTGTGAAATTAATATCACCATCTTTAGCAAAGCTATTGGCAGAAATTAATAAGGTGCTCGTTGCAATTAAAGATGCAATGACGTGTTTTTTCATTTTTTACTCTCCGAAACTTAATTCGATATTCAATTTAATTGGGGGGAATATATAAATTTGCTTATCTACTCAAAGCACGAGTATTTTGTGACTATTTTTATAAATAAACAAGATAGGGGTATTTTGAATTTTAATAACAATATTTTTAATTTGTTATTACTAATTTTTATATAAACACATTATGCGCTAGCATTTGGTATCATTATTTAAATAAGGTATTTTTATTGAGCTTCATTTATTTAAACTAAAGTAAAATAACAATATAAAACTAAAAATAATTATTTTATGATTTTAAACTATAAACTATCTCGCATATGGAGATTATTTAAACGTAAAATTTGAGGGGAGAATACGGTTTTGTTATTAGTGACAAATATGTATTATCTAAAAATGAAAAATAAAACTTAACATTCTCAATAAGAATATCGAAATTAGTCTTAGGATGAGTATCTATACCGAAATAGCGTAAATGATTATAAATTTTAGTCTGTCATTAATGGGGGTTATTTTTGCTAATATTGGTCAGAGAGAAACTTTAAAAGGATACCTGCCAGTATCAATGATAAAAAAGATACCGGTAGGTGGCTTGAGTATTATTTAAACAGTGAAAAATCTTGTTCTGGTGAAATCAAAGATTCAGCCTGATAGCGACGACTGCGATCAGCCTTACAGACATAATTAAAACCATCTTCTTGTTCAGTGCCGTCACAGATTAATTCTATAATATCGATGTCTAAAATTTCAGCAATTGAATATAAGGTATCAACGTGAATACGCATATCGCCCAGTTCATGGCGGGAATGGTGTTGTTGGCTAATGCCCAGTAATTTGCTTAACTGTTGAATGCTCATATTTTGCTCTTTTCTGAATGAGCGAATGCGAGCGCCAACAATTTTGGAGGTGTTCTTTTTCATTATAATGACCAATATTGATTAAGTAAAAATACTATATATTTGGAGATCTTTTAAGACTCTGCTTTATTTTTTCCCTTTCACTTTCATTAAATAAAAAGAAGTCATTAATACTCGTATTGAAATAAATAGCATATTGTTTGAGCTGATCAATCGATATTCGATTATTCCCACGTTCATAACGAAGCTGTTGCTGTTCACTAATTCCAATCGATTGAGCTACAGTGAGTAGGGATAACCCTTTTTCTTTACGTAACTTTCGTATTTTATATCCAATAACAGCGGAGACTGGATAGCTATTTTCCATTAATTCACCTCTTTTTATTATTTGCGATATGTTAAATAAACTAACAGATGGCAAATGAATATTATTACCTCAAAGATATGTTTATCAGGTATTTAACTTGATATCTTGACTTAAATCACATCAATTAAAGTTATCCATTTTATATGGAGGTTAATAATTAAAATTTCAATTAGAGAATGCTATTTTCATCCTATTTATAATGTTTTTCATAATAAGAACATTATATTAAGATTATCTTTAACGGATAACCATATGAATATCATATTCCTTTATTAAGGATATATAACGGAAAACTCTAAATGGCTTTTAAAATTTCCTGATATAAACATAGGCTGTAAACTTACCATTCTTGCCGATAGTGGAATTTCGGCACTTTTAGTGGCGCTATTGATAGCCACATCTACCATACTGCCATTTTTTATGGTGGCTTTATTGTTTGTCTGCGCGAGATGTAACAAGCTGCCTGTGGAACTACCTGTATTCACAAAATAGTTATTGTCGATGGCATCAGGTGTTCCATTAATACTGAATTTGGCATTTTTGGTTGTCACAGGGCAATCAACCAATTTAATAGAAAAATCCACCCATGGGCTTTGTGCAGGGTTACGGTAATTCCAACGATTTATCTTACCGAGCTCCACGTTATAACTGGTATTTTCAACTTTGCAGGGCATGGCAATCACATTGCCATGTACCTTAATATTGACGGTTTCTGCCATTGCAGGTAGCGCTAATAACCCCAATACACTGAATAAAAATATTTTCATTATTCGCTCCTATAGATAAGTAATGGTGGCAGTAATATTGGCGGATAAGGTGCCCGCGGTACCATTACCGAGTGAAGAAAATGCCCGTGTACGTAGGGGAACACTCACCAAAGGTTGCCCATTGGTGGGAACCGTTAATACCTTGGTATTGCCTAGCGGCGTTGCTCCGTCACCACTTTGCAGTTGAATGGCGATATTGGTGGCAGTGCCGCTGTTTTTATATAGGCTATTGATATCTGCGTTGTCAGCAATTCCTGCAAAGGAGAGCTTCACGCTATTAATAAAGGATGAGCAATCTTTTAATTCAATGGTAAACGGTTTCCAAGGTGAGGCGCCTTGTGCAGAAATAAAGGAATCTAAACCTATATTCGTAAGGTCAACATCAATATTATTTCCAGCAGATAAATTACAGGTTGCTGCTTTAATATTTCCGGTAAATTTTAAATAGACAGTATCTGCTGCGTAAGCTGTTATCGTTATATTCAAAAGTAGTAAGATAGCGAGCATTTTTTTCATTTTAACTACCTATTCATACGTAATATTGACTGTGGCGTTGGCATTTGCGATACCAGGTGTGACTGTTGCAGCCGTTTTAATATAACGAGCTTTCCAACCGAATATATAGTTGCCTTGGGCAGTGTTATCCCGCTGAGTAATTTGTTGATTCAATGTAATAGCTACTCCAGCATTATTTAATAACTGCACTGCAATACCGGTGGCTTTATCTATGCCTGTTAAGCCTATTCGGCCATTGGCTGCATCATCAATATTGTCTGAAGTGACAGTGACTTTAATATTTGTACCTGCAATACAAGATAATGAAATTGGAATATCAATATTATTACTTACATCTCCAATTTTATTAAATTTTGTATCAAACCAATCACCTAAATTTATATTAAAATTATTTGAACCATTTATTGTGCAACTAGCAACGGTAATACGAAAATTATTTGGAATGGCCAATTTACTGATGGTCTGTCTTCTGTCTATTGTGTAATCGAAAGTATAAAACTCAGCAAATGGACCCGCTTTGATAGTCTGTCCATTTGCATTACTTATAGGACCTGTTTTAATAATATAGACATTCCAGTTATACCCTCCAGGAATAGACATTTTTCCATTGGCATGAATAGGACTAGTTGTAAATGATACTGAATAACCGATAATATCCTTGTTCATTGGTGCTGCTCTTATACCTATTCCATTAATGTTTGTTTGAGCAATTTTATTGCTGGCATATTGATCCCAACCATTTAAATATTTAGAATTAAATGAAAAATTGCAGGTTCCTCCACTTAAGTAATAAGGATGGCCTACAGGATAAGTATAAACTTCGTAGCTTTTTAGTATCGTATTTACTGGTATCGACTCATCGGACTGTATAATAATATTATCTACGGGTAGGTAAACTGTTTTACCTAAATTAGAATTAGGTACACACCCTGCTGCATTTGCTAAAGAGTAAGGTAAGATAAATAAGGTAATGATGGTGGCTAATTTGTGTATCAATCTCTTCATTGTAAATATTCTCGCTATTGGCATACCGCCTCCGTTTTATATAAACCAATATAATTCGGTAATCCCGCCAAGTTATAATTCACCTGACACTGTTGTTTATCGTTATATTGAATCGTAAATAAACCACTCTCCGGCATTCCTGACAGATAAATTTCCCCATCATTACCGACCATCGCATTGAGCTGATTATTGCTTGGGAAAACTGCCTGCGCACCGAATGGCACTGGTTTGCCATCTTTAAAATGTAAGGTCATGATGGCGCGATAGCCCACATTGGCATTAAAGCTAGCTTTGGCAATTGCTCCACGGCTTGGTGCCACGTTCTGGGTGGTTAACTCCATTTCGGTATCATCTGGCAATTTACTGGTATCAATTTGGATACCATTGCTGCGATATGCAGTGACATACGGCACTAACGCATAGCCTTGCCCGTTAGTTTGAATACCAGTTTGGTTCAGAATAGGGACATTAGCCGCATCGGGAATTTCCACCAATGCCGCAGTTTCACCCAGTTGCTGACCGAGAACTACCCCTCCGGAATGGGCGACCATACTGCCGCTGGCACCGTAATACAGGTTGTAATTATTGGTGCTGTAACCCGTACCCCCAGTGACTTCTCCATATTGTCCACGGTAGCTGGCATTTAAGTTACCGGAAGCCCCAGAATCGCGGGTTGGGAAGTTTTGCTGAGCACTCCAGTTCAAGCGATTATCCAGTTGCGTTGCTGAAACTCCCATGCTGCCCGAGGAGCCATTGCTACTGCTGTTTGTGCCGTTAAAGTTGTAATAGAAAATGCTATCAAACAGGCTAAATGGCACACTGACCGTAAAGGCAAACTGGTGGTCATCGTCTTTATTGCGTCCATCGTAGTTATTTGGGTTGGTGTTTTTGTTATAGCTATAATTCACCCCATAGCTAATGTCGTTCCAGCTATTGTTATAGCCAATAGTTGTAGACTGCGTTTTGCGATCACTATTCCAGTAATCCTCGCTCACAAAGCCGACAGATAAGGAACCCCAGCCGTCCCCTAAGCTTTGGCTAAGGGTAATTTCTCCGCGGTTACGGCGGCGCTCATGCAATGCGGTAAATGCTTCTTTTCGATAGCCATCAAATACTTCCGACAAGCTATAAAACCCTTTAGTGGAATAACGATAGCCCGCTAAAGCGATGTTGGTGCCAATATCATTCAGGTTTTTGTTATAGCGAAAACGGTAGGATTGTCCGCTCTCTTTTTCACCATTACTGAGGGTCGAACTGGCGTGGGTGACATCGATAGATAATGCACCAAATCGCCCTAAGTTTTGCCCTGAGCCGATGGAGTAAGCCTGATATTTGTCACTGACTTGGCTACCGCCAAACAGAGTCACCCCCCAAGGCAGCCCGTAAGTCAGTGCAAATTGGGCAAAGGTTTTTTTATCTACGCTACTGTCATAACTGCGGTATTGCCCGCCTGTCACGCTATAGGAGAGATACCCTTCACGTTGTAAAACCGGTAAAGAGGCAAACGGAATAATTTGGTACTGTTCACTACCGTTGGCTTCTTTAATCGTGACGTGTAAATCACCACTCCCCCCTGTAGGGTAGAGATCGTTGATTTCAAACGGACCCGCTGCCACATCGGTTTGGTAAATGGTGTAACCGTTTTGACGAATGGTGATCTGCGCATTACTGCGCGCAATACCCCGTACCACTGGCGCATATCCACGCAAGCTTTCTGGGTTCATATCATCGTCAGTGGAGAGCTGTACTCCACGAAACGGCACACTGTCAAAAATATCGGACGGTGATGAACTGTCCCCAAGGATCAGCTGGCTTTTTATCGCATTGATATTACGGCTTAAATAGGTATATACCGTGTCCCACTTATTGCGTTGCCCATCACTACTTTGCCACGTCGTGTAGTTGCGCAGACGCCACGGACCGATATTCAGCCCCGGGCGCAAGTTCACATAGTTGGAATTGCTGCTGTTTTTATCGTTTTTACGATCGGTACTGCGCGAGCCGTTATAACTGTAATTGAGTAACAGCGCGGTGATCCCATTGTCGATCGCTGCGAGATCCACATAACCGCGCGGGTTCATGTTCAATGCAATCTGCGGAATGCTTAAATAAAGGCGCTGAGAACCAAATTCAAACTCACTTTTGGCATCAGGAATCGCAGATAAATTAATGCATTGGTTACCCGCGACTTGCAGCTCAGGGTATTCCCCGACTTTAACCCCAACATCTTTCAGGTCAGAGAGCGTTAAGCAAGGCTCCAGTTCATTATTTTTATTGGTGGAAAAGCTAACACTTTTTGAGCCAATCAAGCTCTTATTAATGTAGATGTCCACATAATATTGACCCGGTAACTGTTCATTACGCTCAAACTGTTCTAAGTCCACGGATTCTTTATTCGGTAGCTCAAGAAATTCAGGATCAAAATAGGTGTCCGTTTCTGCCGAAGATGTCGCAATATAGCCTAGAGATAAAAATAGGCTAAGGCATATTTTATTTATTTTCATAGATAAACCTAACTATCCTTAAGGCTATATTTTTATTTCTGCTGGATTATTGGCGGAGCCATAATCATTAATTACTTCCCATTTAATGGTTCCATGTAATTCAGGATTGCTAATATTAAAACTTTTCTCTGAAAATGGTGCGACATAAGAAATATTTTCTGCGCTCTTTCCATTAAATTTAATACTCTGGAAATTCATATAATAAGGTGTAGGGTTATTCACCGTGATTACTTTACTGTTTTTCGACCATTTAAGTTTCTTTTGCTCTTCATTAAAATCGACATTCGTTAATGAATCAGGGCGATAAATTAATTTCATTTGAGTTTTGAATGCGATCTTTAGTGAGTTTTCTGATTTTTTCTCTGTTGCAGGAATTGTTTTTACATTTAACCAGAATAAAGATTCTCTATCTTTTGGTAGAGAGTCTTGGGTTAGAAATATTCGTAAAGCATTTGTCTTTTCTTGGTTTAAACGAAAAAGTGGTGGCGTAATAGTAAAGTCCGTTTGCTTACCTTCATTGGCATTTTCAATCCATGACTGAATTAAATAAGGTATTTTATCTGGGTTTTCCACACTAATACTCACGTCTTTCTTTCCTTCAGGATAAATGACGCGGGTACCACCAATAATAACACCGGCATTGGCTGTACTGATAAATGTGAAAAAAAAGATAAAAATAGTAATTATTGATTTCATATAGCCACCACTGAGTTATAACAAAACAAAAAATAAATCACTAAGGCTTATATCCCTATAAACCTTAAATTGAAATTAGTTATAATTAATTGTGAATGTTGCCGTTGAGTTTGCTAAACCAGCACTGACAGCATCAGACATCGCAATATAACGTGCAGTAAAATCTAAATTATTTACAACTGTTTCTTTTAGTGTGTACTCATTGGATTCTGTATATAAAGGAACAGTCACCCCTTTAGCATCTTGGATCTGAATACCAACATCTTTAGCAATTCCAGATGCTCCCGCATTGGTTAACTGCAGAACGCTGCTATCACCTTCATAAGAAACGCCATCAAATTTTACCGTTGCAGTGGTTACTGCGGCAGGGCAGTTTTCTAATTGAATGGAAAACTTAGTGGCAGCAGCAGTACTACCAGTACTGGCTAATGATGTTTTAGAGACTTTACCTAAGTTCACTTGAATCGCATCAGAACCGGATGCTAACTGACATGCGTTATCGATAATTTCGCCTGTGAAATTAATATCACCATCTTTGGCAAAGCTATTAGCAGAAATTAATAAAGTTCCTGTTGCAATTAACGATGCAATAATCTGTTTTTTCATTTTAACTCTCCGAACTGAGTTCGATATAAATATAATTTCGTGAATGTTTTTCGCTTGTGAATTAAAGCTTAAGTATTTTGTGTTTGTTTTTATAAATAAACAAGTTTGTGTTTTTTTAGATTTTAAATTTCATCTTGAGTTACGGTTATTTATTTTTGTTTTAAATTCACTATACGGGTGGGGTTTTTATTTAGGTTAATTTGGAAAATTGAAATATTAATAATTTCAATTTCAATGTGAATTGAAAATAAAAATTAAATGTCAGGATTTATTTTAGAGTGCGAGATTGTACAAAAACACGCTTTATGGGTTGGGAGAGTGAGATTTTATCGTAAATGTAAAATATTGATGGCAGGTTTTGACATAAAACAATATTCTTATTTATACATTGATTTATTTTTTATGAAGTTAAATCATCCTATTTCAATCATGAAATAAGATTGGTCTATTTGCGTATATCTTATAGTGATTACTTTTTATTAAGATAATGTACGATAAATTTCTTCTCCGCTTCACTAAATATAAAAAAGCTTAATAAACTAATCTCAAAATAATCGGCGTATTGTTTTAGTTTATCGACGGGAATTCGTGACTTTCCTTTTTCATATTTCAGCTGTTGAAATTCGCAAACACCAATTTCATCAGCTAGTTCTTTTAATGACAAATGATGATATTCACGGATTAGTGTTATTTTATGTCCAATAATTTCGGATATTGTATGGTTTTCGCTCATAGGAAACCCTCAATGACGGTATATTGACAGATGATGGTTATCGAGCATCGATATTCAATTAGTGCGGCTTTTTGATGATATTTTATTGATAATCAATATTAACCAATGAAAAGTTAACACGTTTTTTCGCGTGTTAACCTAATTAAATCATAGCTGCTAGATGGTGAGCTTTCTAGAAATTAATCTTCGATACCGAGCTCTTTTAATTTTCGCGTTAGGGTATTTCGACCCCAGCCTAATAAGCGAGCTGCTTCTTGCTTATGTCCGTGGGTATATTTGAGGGCGCAATTGAGCATGGTTTTCTCTAATAACGGCATGGCGTCATTAAATAAATTTTGCTGGCCGGCGTTCAGTGCGGAATCAGTCCATTTTTCTAATAGATCAAACCATGTGAGGTTAGGATCTTGAGAATGGATGGCGGATGAAGCAGGATCTTTCGCTGACTTGTTGGATTCTTGCTTATTAAATAGATCGCTTGGTAAATCTTGCGGAAGCACTTCTTGGCTAGCTGCCATCACGGTTAACCAACGACAGACGTTCTCCAATTGGCGCACATTTCCCGACCAAGAATAGCGTTGAAGAATTTTAATGCTGTCAGGGTGCAGAACTTTGCTTTCTACCCCTAACTCCTTGGCGGTATTTTGCAAAAAGTAATGGGCAAGACGAGGAATATCTTCAACGCGTTCCCGTAATGGTGGAAGTTGCACGCGGATCACGTTCAGTCGATGGAACAAGTCCTCGCGGAATAATCCTTCTTCCACGCGTTTTTCTAAGTTTTGGTGTGTTGCGGCGATAATCCGCACGTCGACCTTAACAGGGGTATAGCCACCAATTCGATAAAATTGCCCTTCAGCCAGTACCCGCAATAAGCGCGTTTGCACATCCAGAGGCATGTCACCGATTTCATCGAGGAATAGTGAACCTCGATTAGCTTGCTCAAAGCGCCCTTGGCGAACTTGGGATGCGCCTGTAAAAGCCCCTTTTTCGTGACCAAATAGCTCAGATTCAATTAAATCTTTTGGAATAGCCGCCATATTTAAGGCGATAAACGGTTCATTCGCGCGTGGGCTGTGTTGATGCAATGCGTGGGCTACCAGCTCTTTACCTGTACCTGATTCCCCGTTGATAAGCACACTAATTGAGGAGCGGGAAAGGCGCCCAATGATCCGATACACCTCCTGCATAGCAGGGGCTTCGCCGATCATCGTTGATGAAATCACTGCGGCTTGCGGTTTATCGCTAGCAGCATTGTTTTGTTCACGGATATAGTTTTGCTCACGGCTGTGGTTTAGAGCACGTTCCACTAAGGCGACGGTTTCATCGATATCAAAAGGCTTAGGGAGATAGTCAAAAGCGCCAGATTGATAAGCGTTAACGGCGGCATCTAAATCGGAATGCGCGGTCATGATAATAATCGGCAGTAATGGATGGGACTGTTTTAGCTGGCTGAGTAAAGCGAGTCCGTCCATGCCCGGCATACGAATATCGGAGAGCAATACGTCAGGGACGTCATTGTTGAGGGCGGCAAGCACCGCATCGGCGCTGTCAAAACAGGTGCAATTAAGTTCGGCACTGTTGAGCGCTCGCTCTAGTACCCAGCGGATTGAACTGTCATCGTCAACAACCCAGATTTTTCCCTTCTGCATGGCTATCTCCTATTTTTTGATGGGTAGATAAATAGAAAACTCGGTATGACCCGGCCAACTGTTAAACTCAATTTTCCCCGCATGTTGATCCACTAGACTGCGCGCGATAGATAAGCCTAAGCCAGTGCCATCAGGGCGACCGCTGACCATCGGGTAAAACAGCGTATCTTGGATAGCGAGTGGAATACCGGGACCGTTATCTTCAATATCAATCCGCGCAGCTAGCTTATAGCGCTCCCCTTGCAGCATCACTTGGAATGCGGTGCGAGTGCGCAAAGTGATGGTGCCACCCGTATCGCCGAGAGCTTGCAAGGCATTGCGGGTGATATTGAGTAGCACTTGTTCCACTTGGTCTGGATAGTATTCCAGATCGGGAAGGCTTGGGTCGTAATCGCGAATGAGCGTGACATTGTCTGGTTTTTCTAACCCGACTAAGCGCATCACATTTTCCACACTATGATGGATACTTTGCTCGGTTTTCGGTCCCGGATATTGAGGGCCTAGTAGCCTATCGACTAAGGCACGTAGGCGGTCGGCTTGCTCAATAATCACTTGGGTATATTCATTTAGCTGCGGGTCGGGCAGCGCCTTAGACAATAATTGCGCTGCACCACGTAATCCCCCTAATGGGTTTTTGATTTCATGGGCAAGCCCACGGATCAATTCACGGGCAGCAAGCTGCTGGGCATTTTGCGCTAACTCTTGGCTAAGGCGTCGCTGGCTATCCAATAGGGACAGCTCGACAAGAATAAATTGGTCGGATAGGGGCTGAGCACTCAAAGACATCATGTGAGAGTGGTTATTAAGCACTAGTGTCACTTCGTTTTCGGTAAAGCTGTGGCCGGTTTTGAGGCTATTGAGCATCTGTTCATCATTTAATGAACAATAGTTGAATAGTAACGGGAGCGGGGTGCCATAGAGCTTACGGGGGCTTTGTGCCAAAATTTGTAAGGCGGCATGGTTGGCATAATGAATGACTAAATCGTAATCCAGCACTAATACGCTGTTAATTAAGGAATCGAGGAGATGTTCGGGGACAGGTAAATGCTCGGCTTTCATGTAATATTGCTCCTGCACTATTTTGGTGCATTATACGTTATTTACTGATTAACCGATACGTCGAAGCCAATATTTGCTGTTTATCACTCGGTGCAGAGAAAAGGCCCCATCCAAAGATGGGGCAAGTGCTTCACGGCAACAAAGACTATCAGTGGAACGGCGTGTTACGCACTGTAGTACATTTCAAATTCGAGTGGGTGTGGTGCCATACGAACGCGTTGGATATCAGCACGCAGTAATTCGATGTAAGCGTCGATAGCGTCGTCAGTAAATACACCACCACGAGTTAAGAACTCACGGTTTTTATCCAGTTCAGCCAGTGCTTCTTCTAAAGAACCCGCCACTGTTGGGATCTCTTTGGCTTCTTCTGGCGGTAAGTCATACAGGTTTTTGTCCATCGCATCGCCTGGGTGGATCTTGTTGATGATGCCATCAAGACCTGCCATTAACTGAGCAGCAAACGCTAAGTATGGGTTAGCCGCTGGGTCTGGGAAGCGAACTTCGATACGACGCGCTTTTGTGCTTGCAACCACTGGGATACGGATAGAAGCAGAGCGGTTACGTGCAGAGTAAGCCAGCATTACTGGTGCTTCAAAACCTGGGACTAAACGCTTGTAGGAGTTAGTCGTTGGGTTAGTGAATGCGTTCAGTGCGCGAGCATGTTTGATGATACCGCCGATGTAGTACAGCGCCATCTCAGATAACCCGCCGTATTTATCGCCTGCAAATAGGTTCACACCACCTTTAGATAAAGACATGTGGCAGTGCATACCGGAACCGTTATCACCAACTAATGGTTTTGGCATAAAGGTCGCAGTCTTGCCGTATGCGTGTGCAACGTTGTGGACAACGTATTTGTAAATTTGAGTCTCATCCGCTTTTTTGGTCATGGTGTTAAAGCGAGTTGCGATTTCGTTTTGACCTGCTGTTGCCACTTCATGGTGGTGAGCTTCAACCACTAAGCCCATCTCTTCCATCGTGGTACACATAGCCGAACGTAAATCTTGTGATGAGTCTACTGGTGGTACTGGGAAGTAACCGCCTTTCACTGCTGGACGGTGACCTTTGTTACCGCCTTCGTATTTAGTGCCAGTGTTCCATGCGGCTTCGATATCATCGATGTGATAGTAGCTGCTGTGCATGCTGTTGCCGAAGCGAATGTCATCGAACACGAAAAATTCTGGTTCAGGTCCAAATAACACCATATCCGCAATGCCGCTAGAGCGCAGGAAGTCTTCAGCGCGTTTAGAGATAGAGCGGGGGTCGCGATCATAACCTTGTATAGTGCCTGGCTCTAAAATGTCGCAACGAATGATTAAGGTATTATCGGCGTAGAATGGGTCTAACATTGCGGTAGATGCATCAGGCATTAATACCATGTCAGACTCGTTGATGCCTTTCCAGCCACCGATGGATGAGCCATCAAACATTTGACCTTCTTCAAAGAAGTCTTCGTCAACTTGATGAGCAGGGATAGTGATGTGTTGCTCTTTACCTTTGGTATCAGTAAAACGCAGATCAATAAATCTAACATTGTGCTCTTCGATTAACGATAAAACATGTTTAGCGGACATTCTCGGCTCTCCTGGTCGGGTCTAATCAACTCACGCAGCAATTAAGGTGCGCATGGGTTGGTTTATCTGGCTTCGCAAGATTAATGATTATTTCATTAACAATATTGCAAGCTCTCTAGGGTTATATAAGCGAAAAGCGTGCCAACTTTTAAAATCATCGTAAATGGGGATGATGACAAGAAGATGGCAATGATTAGGCTAAAAAACAGTCTATCATTGCGCTGTATTGGTGCAAGAAAAAGATTTACCGCACTAATGTGGTGCAATTAATGGAAAGCGGAAACAAAAACGGTGTAGTGCCATTGATTGGCGCCACACCGTTGGTATTTTTAGAGATATAAAAAGGTTTATTCGTCATTACTGTCAGTTAATAACGCGTTCACTTCTTCAATTTGTTTGACGGCATCATTGATGATCGCCGCAATTTGATGAGTTTGTTCTTCATTTAATTGTTTGAGCACCATTTTGTGGCGGAGCAGGGCTTTAAAACGGCTCACTGCCATTTCGATATCTTCTGATAAGTTGGTGCCTTGCTGTAGTTCACGGGCTTTGGCTAATTTACGGCTGATAACGGCTTCAGTTTCTTTATTCTGCGCGAGGTGTTCAGCCCCTTCTGGAGTAATAGAGAAACTTTTGCGATTACGCTCGACAATTTGGGATTCCAAAAAGCCTTGTTCTTCTAATAGGGTTAAGGTTGGGTAGATGACCCCAGGGCTTGGTACATATAAGCCATTAGATGCTTCTTGGATGTCTTTGATGATTTCATAACCATAGCTTGGTTTTTTTGCCACTAAAGAGAGCACCATAATGTGCAGATCTCCATGGTCAAATAGGCGACGTAAGCCTTTGCCGCGTCCGCGACCATGACGACCCTCGCCGTGGCAGCCTTCATCACGTCCACGACCGTGACGACC
>NZ_WLUG01000104.1:0-22624 GCF_009706505.1 Providencia sp. wls1922
TATGTGACTAGGGTTAGCGAATGCAGCCAACGCCGCTACAGCGCGAAGTATGACGAGGATTTAGTTAGACTCAATCTTAGCCCACGTATCACGCAACCCAACCGTACGGTTAAACACCAGCTTATCCGCACTGCTCAGTTTGTTATCTGCGCAGAAGTAACCTTCACGCTCAAACTGGTACGCTTTTTCTGCTGGTGCATCGCGCAGGCTTGGTTCAACAAAACCTTGGCGAATAACCAGAGATTCTGGGTTCAGCACTGATAAGAAATCATCTTCGGCTGCTGGGTTTGGTACAGTAAACAGGCGGTCATACAGACGAATCTCCGCTGGCAGTGCATGTGCTGCACTTACCCAGTGGATAACACCTTTGACTTTACGACCGTCAGCTGGATCTTTGTTTAATGTGCCTGCATCGTAAGTACAGAAGATAGTGGTAATATTGCCTTCTGCATCTTTTTCTACGCGCTCTGCTTTGATGATGTAAGCATTACGTAGACGCACTTCTTTACCTAATACCAAACGCTTATATTGGCGGTTAGCTTCTTCGCGGAAGTCTGCACGGTCAATATACAGCTCATTACTAAATGGCACTTCACGCATTCCCATTTCTGGGTTGTTCGGATGATTTGGTGCCTTCAGAATTTCTTCGCCTGCTGGCATATTTTCAATCACTAAGCGAACTGGATCGATAACCGCCATTGCGCGTGGTGCTGAGTCATTCAAGTCATCACGAATGCAAGATTCTAATGCCGCCATTTCGACGTTGTTATCTTGTTTTGTGACACCGATACGACGGCAGAATTCACGAATGGATGCCGCAGTATAACCACGACGACGTAAACCAGAGATGGTCAGCATGCGTGGGTCATCCCAACCAGCAACGTGTTTTTCAGTCACTAATTGGTTCAGTTTACGTTTTGACATCACCGTGTATTCGAGGTTCAGACGAGAGAACTCGTACTGACGCGGGTGGCAGTCAATCGTGATGTTGTCCAGTACCCAGTCATACAGGCGGCGGTTGTCTTGGAATTCTAATGTACACAGTGAGTGAGTAATGCCTTCCAGCGCATCAGAAATACAGTGAGTGAAGTCGTACATCGGGTAGATGCACCACTTGTTACCGGATTGGTGATGTTCCGCAAATTTAATGCGGTATAACACTGGGTCACGCATAACCATAAATGGCGATGCCATGTCGATTTTCGCACGCAGACACGCTTTACCTTCTTCGAAGCCACCCTCGCGCATTTTTTCAAATAACGCTAAGTTGTCTTCAATCAGGCGCTCACGATAAGGGCTGTTTTTACCCGGCTCTTTTAATGTGCCACGGTATTCACGAATTTCATCCGCACTTAATTCATCAACGTAGGCAAGGCCTTTTTTGATAAGCTCAATCGCGTATTGATATAAAATATCAAAATAATCAGATGAGTAGCGAATGTTGCCGCTCCACTGGAAACCTAACCATTGAACGTCATTTTGAATGGAGTTCACATACTCAACATCTTCTTTGACCGGGTTAGTATCATCAAAGCGTAAGTTACACTGGCCTTGATAATCCTTCGCGATACCAAAGTTCAAGCAAATTGATTTCGCATGGCCAATGTGTAAGTAGCCATTCGGTTCAGGTGGAAAACGGGTATGTACTGATGTGTGTTTCCCAGTCGCCAGATCTTCATCTATGATCTGACGGATAAAGTTAGTTGGGCGAGCATCTGCCTCATTCATTGTCATCGTTCCTCAGTGCCAAAAGCGCGCTAAATTCGTATAGTAACCGAATATATTCTACCATAATACGTCCAGAAACAACCGTTTGATTAAGGTTAGTCGGCAAAAGCAATGGCAAAGGGGGATTTTTATCAAAAAATAGGCTATTTATACGAATAGCATGACCCCAAGAACTACCATCAGTAAAATGGGATAGCTTTGAGCATGGCGTTTATCACTCAAGTAGGGCATCAAAAACGAAGCAAACCGAATACCTAGCCACGAGGTAGCAATCAAAATTAAGGCGCCTTTAATATAAATCATCCCTAAGAAACCAGAGCCTAATTCAAGGTGCTTTTCCATAGCAAAATAGAAGTAAATCAAAGAGCCCGTGATTGCCATCGGTAACGTCAGCGGGTTAGCAAATGCCGCCGCTTGCAACATGCTCGCTCCACGGCGACGCATCAAAGGTACCGTCATCACACTACCCCCTACGCCTAAAAATGCCGCGACGGTACCGATCACTGTACCGATGAGCGTGTCCTCAATGCATTTGCCTCTTATTAACGTATTACCTTCTGATTGGGTTTGTATAAATCCGGGGCGAATAAAGCAATCGAGAATAGTGATAATGAGATAACCAATAAATATCCAGCGGATCCATTCACTGTCTACCGATAGCGCGATGAGCGCACCTAAAATGCCGCCAATTGAAATAGGCAGCATAAAAGGTTTAATAATTTGCCAGTTGAAATTCCCTTTCAGGTAGTGTGCTCGGCTCGATAAGCTTGATGAGAAAATCATCACAAATGTAGATGTGGCGACGGCGATTTGCATCGCAACTTCGCTGGCATCATGGCGGGGTCCCCAAACAAGGGTAATTAAGGCATATAACAGGGGTACCGTAATAAAGCCGCCCCCAAAACCGAATAGCGCTGTTGTGATCCCCGAAATAAAACCAAATAAACAAAGTAGTAAATCCACAGGATGATCCTCAAAGATGGTTGAGTTTTTATCTTATCCTTGAGAACCGTCATGTGCTTATGCAGATTTGACAACTCGCTTTGAGATTTCGCCAAATTAATTAACAAATATAACCTTTGAGTTACAAGTCTCTGTGAATTCAATCAATTAGTTTTTTCGCCATACATCAAATTCATCGGCAAATTTCCCAACGGATTCCCCTTTCGGCGCCTTAGGCATCTGCTTAATCGCTTGAGCGACACTGATAATCAAACGCATAAATTCATCCGCAAGTCGCTCTTCACTCTCATTAGGTATGTCTGTTATGTTTCGACCTGCTTTGGGTTTCCACTGCTCCCTTAACGCATCAAAGAGATTAAACAGTTGCTGCTTGGAGCTATACAGTAGGCTGCCATCTTTAAAGACGTCCTGAAAACCCAATTCATCAATATAATAGTCAAGAAGATCTTCGTTAGCCGGGTTATTAATATAGACCCCCTCTCCCCCGACCTTGATGAGAAAAAATAAAATACTCAGCAATGAGTAAACCATCATTTTTCCATCTAATGCTTTATTGTTTTTCTCAAAATTTTGCAGTATTTCGATTGTCGCTCGACGGCAATGAGGGTCATAGCTACAGACACAACCTCCCGCTGCTTTATCGGGTATTCGGACTAAAATTCGGTTACGGCTAATAAGTTTAAAACAAAAACTAAAGCTCTCTTTGGTCATAACAATTTCTTGATACTCAAGCCAATCTAAAGGCTCTTCCATTGCTAACGAGCTGATATTGCAATACTTTAAATTCTCTTTGTTCATTCTACGAATGCGAATCGGATTCCCTGAACATTGAAAAAAATGGTTCATTTTTTGAAACACATATTCGCTAGCTTCACTCACGAGCGTTATTTTTGACATCATCTTATTTATTCCTTTAAAAACAGCTTCCTTTAACCAACCGATTTCCTTAAATGATTTTTCGCTTCGCCAACAAGGGAAATTTACCTCAAAGAAAATAAGCCATAAGAGAAATAAAATAGTAATAAGTGCCAAAAAATTAAATTCGGTTATACCGAATACATGATTGATTAATATAGGAATTAATACATCGAAAGTTAATACTTGAGGAATTAATGCTTTGGATATTAATTACGGAATAATTTAGATAAAAAATGCCAGCTGATTAAGCTGGCATTTTCTAGGTACTGCTCGCTATTTTCTATCTATACGTAGATTATTTTAATACGTGATAAATAACGGTTTCACCTGCAATAACCTGACCTTTCGCTAAAATTTCAACGCCAGCGAAGTCATCAATATTACTGATGATAACAGGGCTAATCATTGATTTTGCATTCGCTTCAAGGAATGGCAGGTCGAGTTTCAGAATCGGTGTGCCCGCTTCAACTTCAGCACCCTCTTCAACTAAACGCTCACAGCCTTCACCATTTAATGCAACGGTATCAATCCCCATATGCACAATCAGTTCAACGCCATTCGCGGTTTCGAGGCAGAACGCATGGTTAGTTGGGAAAATTTTCACAATTGTCCCTGCGGCTGGCGCCACCACTTCACTGCTGGTTGGTTTGATAGCAATACCATCACCGACGATGCGGCTAGAGAACGCTTCATCCGGAACCTGATCCAGTGAGTAAACTTCACCACTAACTGGTGCGATTAACGATAGTACCGCGTTACCTTTTACTTTTTCTGGTGTCGTTTGCTGGCTTTTTTCTGGAGCCGCAGCTGGCGCAGATGCCGCAATAGGGCCTTTTGCCATCACTTCTGTCATCGCTTTAGCGATTAATTCAGCACGAGTTCCCACAATCACTTGCACGTTTTGCTTGTTCAGGCGGATCACGCCAGATGCACCAATACGTTTAGCAAGTGGGTCGTTGACTACCGCTGAATCTTTTACGCCTAAACGTAAACGCGTGATACACGCGTCGATGTTAACGATGTTGTCGCTACCACCTACTGCTGCAATATACTGACGAGCTTCTTTTTGAATTTCGCTTTCATCGCTGTGAGCATCGCTGACGTTTTCGTCATAGCCATCAACAGTTTCATCACCCGCGCTGACTTCACGACCTGGCGTTAACAGGTTGAATTTGCGGATCATGAATCGGAAAATCACGTAGTAGATGCAGAAGAAGACTAAGCCTTGAACAATCAGCATATACCAGTGAGTTGCGAGTGGGTTACGTGTCTGTAAGAACATATCCACCAGCCCCGCACTGAAGCCGAAGCCTGAAATCCATTCCATTGTTGCCGCGATATAGACAGAAATACCGGTCAATAATGCGTGGATCACATACAGTACTGGCGCAACGAACATAAATGAGAATTCAAGCGGTTCAGTAATACCAGTAAAGAATGCAGCAAACGCACCTGCAATCATGATACCAGCCACTTTGGCTTTATTTTCTGGACGTGCACAGTGATAGATAGCCAGAGCCGCACCTGGCAGACCGAACATCATGATAGGGAAGAAGCCCGCTTGGTAGCGACCCGTAATCCCAACTGTTGCCAGACCTGCTTCGATAGACTTCGCGCCACCTAAGAAGTTAGGAATATCGTTGATACCCGCCACATCGAACCAGAATACAGAGTTCAGTGCGTGGTGTAAGCCAACAGGAATTAATAGACGGTTAAAGAAAGCGTAGATACCCGCGCCAACAGAACCTAAGTCTTTGATGCTTTCACCGAACGCCACTAATCCGTTATACACCACCGGCCAAACATACATCAGAATGAATGCCAGGATGATCATCAGGAATGAGGTTAAAATCGGGACGAGGCGACGACCACTGAAGAATGACAACGCTTTTGGTAGCTCAACGCCACTGTAGCGGTTGTAAAGTTCAGCAGAGAGAACCCCAACAAGGATACCCACGAACTGGTTATTGATTTTATTGAATGCAGCAGGGACGGATTCCACTGGCACACTCATAATCATTGAGTAGGACGCAGGCGAACACAGTGTTGTCACCACTAAGAAGCCGACAAAACCGGTTAATGCAGCTGCACCATCTTTATCTTTAGACATTCCGTACGCAACACCAATCGCAAACAACACGGACATGTTGTCGATGATGGCTGCACCGGATTTGATCAGTAACGCAGCGATTGCGCTATTGGCGCCCCAACCATCTGGGTCAATCCAATAACCAATCCCCATAAGGATTGCGGCGGCTGGTAATACGGCGACAGGCACCATAAGCGCCCTACCAATCCGCTGTAAGTAGCTAAGAATATTCACAAACTCCCCCTTTGTATCGCTCTATTTTTGTCCCATTTCAGGATCTTATTTTCACGCATCGGAAATATATCCGAAGTCGCTTAATTATAGCAATTCATAGAATAGATGAATTTTTTCGCGATACAAAATAAATAGCTGGAAACTGTGATAAATGTCAACGAAAGAAACCTAATATTGACTAAATTAGTAGCTATTCTCGAAAACTTATTTTATGATTAAAAATAAGTTTTTTATATGATTTGCTGTATATACTCCAAGTACCTCAGTCATAAGAAAATGTTGAAAATGTTCAACACAATTGAGATTTGGGGTCCTACAAGTATAAATTTAAAGAAACACTAGAGGTAAAAGTACATGAGGCTTATCCCATTAAATAATGCTCATGATGTTGGCGTATGGTCCGCACAGTACATCGCTGATAAAATCAACGCATTTAATCCGACAGCTGAACGCCCTTTCGTTCTAGGCTTACCGACTGGCGGAACACCGCTTGCCACCTACAAAGAATTAATTGCCTTATATAAAGCAGGTAAAGTCAGCTTTAAGCATGTCGTGACATTTAATATGGATGAATACATTGGTATTCCAAAAGATCATCCACAAAGTTACCACACGTTTATGCACCAAAACTTTTTTAATCATATTGATATCCAAGCTGAAAACATCAATTTACTCAATGGTAACGCACCTAATGTCGACGCTGAATGTCAACGCTATGAAGACAAAATCAAATCCTACGGTCAAATCAACCTGTTTATGGGTGGGGTAGGTAATGATGGTCATATCGCGTTTAATGAGCCAGGTTCTTCTTTAAGTTCGAGAACTCGTATCAAAACGCTGACGCCAGAAACTCGCCAGGCTAACTCCCGTTTCTTTGATAATGATATCAATCAAGTTCCTAAATATGCATTAACTGTGGGTGTTGCTACTTTATTAGATGCGAAAGAACTGATGGTATTAGCGACGGGTGCAAACAAAGCTGATGCCGTTCACGCTGCGGTAGAAGGTTCTGTTAACCACTTATGGACAATCAGCTGTGTGCAGCTACATCCTAAAGCATTGATTGTCTGTGATGAGCCAGCAACATTAGAATTGAAAGTCAAA
Organism: Providencia sp. wls1922; assembly: GCF_009706505.1. Taxonomy (NCBI): domain Bacteria; kingdom Pseudomonadati; phylum Pseudomonadota; class Gammaproteobacteria; order Enterobacterales; family Morganellaceae; genus Providencia; species Providencia sp. wls1922. Next base: position 7,037 of record NZ_WLUG01000104.1, read on the forward strand.
ACGCTCAAATATTTCAAACAATTAGAATGTTCGAATATCGAGCAATTTGATTAATTTATACTCAACTCTATTTTAGAACCTCTAAAAGTAACTAAAATAGATAGAGTATCGAACACCCGACCCGCCATACTGATGCGGGTCGGTGACCCATTTTACTCGCGGTCAGGAGTTTTACGCTATGTACGCATTAACTAATTGCATTATTTTTACAGGTCACGAAAGACTGGATAACCACGCAGTCATTATTGATGGCGAAATCATCAAAGCGGTGTGCCCAGAATCCGAACTCGCTCACGATATCGAACGTAGAGATTTGAAAGGTGCCATTCTATCGGCTGGCTTTATCGATCTCCAAGTGAATGGCTGTGGCGGCGTGCAATTCAATGACAACGAAGAAAATGTCACATTGAAAAACCTCGAAATCATGCAAAAAGCCAATGAGCGTGCGGGGTGTACTAGCTTTCTGCCAACTCTCATTACCTGTTCAGATGAACTGATGAAGCATGGCGTTGATGTCATGACTGAATATCTGAAACAGAATAAGAACCAAGCGCTTGGTTTACATATTGAAGGCCCTTACATTAATTTGATTAAAAAAGGGACTCATAACCCAGAATTTATCCGTAAGCCATCAATTGAAATGATGGATTACTTAGCAGCACATGCTGACGCAATTAGTATGATCACGCTCGCCCCTGAAGTCGTTGAGCAACACTTTATCCACCAGCTCACCGAAGCTGGCATTGTGGTTTCAGCAGGTCACTCCAATGCAACCTATGAAGAAGCGCGTCAAGGCTTCCGCTCAGGTATTCGCGCATCAACCCACCTATTCAACGCCATGCCATATATTTCTGGTCGTGGCCCTGGTCTGGTTGGCGCAATTTACGATACCCCTGAAGTCTATGCAGGCATTATCGCGGATGGTTTACATGTTCAATGGGCCAATATTCGCAATAGTAAACAACTCAAAGGGGATAAGCTGGTTTTAGTCACCGATGCGACAGCACCAGCGGGAATTGATCCCCAAACAGGTGAAATGGATCATTTTATCTTCGCAGGTAAAACCATATACTACCGCAATGGATTATGTGTCGATGAAAATGGCACACTGAGCGGCTCTTCCCTGACCATGATTAATGCGGTGAAAAACAGTGTTGAACATGTTGGCATTCCTCTTGATGAAACATTAAGAATGGCCACCCTTTACCCAGCAAGAGCCATTGGGGTAGAGGCAACATTAGGTTCCATCGAAGCCGGCAAAACGGCTAACTTGACTGCCTTTAACCAAGACTTCCAAGTCCTTTCAACTTATGTAAACGGAGAGGAAGTCTATAAAAATGAGTAACTAGCTGATGAATCAAAGCCACTCGCTAAAGCAAATTGGTAATATTGATCTCGTAAAACAACTCAACAGTGCTGTCGTTTACAGCCTGATTGATCAACAAGGACCAATATCTAGAATTCAGATAGCGGAACAGAGCCAGCTTGCGCCAGCGAGTGTCACTAAGATCACCCGCCAATTACTCGAACGTGGTTTAATCAAAGAAGTAGACCAGCAGGCCTCCACCGGAGGCCGTCGCGCTATCTCTATCGTCTCCGAATACAAACATTTCCACACCATCGGCGTACGCTTGGGGCGTTACGATGCCACAATCGCCCTGTATGATCTTAGCGGCAAAATGCTGGCAGACGGTCACTACCCTATTACAGAACCCACCCAGCAAATCGTCGAAGAGAAACTGATTGCGGCACTTGAAGATTTTATCTCGCTGCACCAGCGACGCATCCGTGAGCTGATTGCTATTTCGGTGATATTGCCAGGACTTGTCAATCCGCATTCGGGTATTGTCCACTACATGCCACACATTAAAGTGGATAACTGGAAGCTGATTGATAACCTACAGCAGCATTTCAATCTCACCTGTTATGTTGGGCACGATATTCGCAGCCTAGCTCTCGCTGAGAGTTATTTCGGTGCTACCCAAGATTGTGAGGACTCGCTTCTTGTACGCATTCATAGAGGCGCTGGAGCCGGTTTAGTCGTTAATAAAGAGATCCTTCTTAATCATCGAGGTAATCTTGGGGAGATTGGGCACATCCAAGTAGACCCACTAGGCGACCTGTGCCATTGCGGTAATTTTGGATGTTTAGAAACCATCGCCTCCAACCAAGCCATTGAAGCTCGCGTGAAACAGCGCTTAGAACAGGGCTATGCGAGCCAATTAACCCCTGAAACCAGTTCAATTACCCATATTTGCCAAGCCGCCAATAAAGGTGACCCACTGGCAACCGAGGTTATCCAACACGTCGGACGCCAAATTGGTAAAGCCATCGCTATCACTATTAACTTGTTTAATCCTGAAAAAGTGGTGATCGCCGGAGACATTACTGAAGCTGAGCAGGTTCTATTACCCGCCATTCAAAGCTGCATTGATACCCAAGCATTAAAAGGTTTCCGTGAAAACTTACCGATTGTTACCTCACAACTGGTTCATAATTCAGCAATTGGTGCATTTGCGCTGACAAAACGCGCCATGTTAAATGGGGAATTGCTCCAAAGATTATTAGAAAGTTAGCTTTGTGCTCTTTCTTATCGATAAACAGCAAAATAGCGCAATAAATTCCAGTGTAATTTTTAACCATCTTAATAATAACAAATCACATTTTTTCAAATTCGGGGTTGTTTTTTGCTGGCTTTATCGACAAAATGATTATTCATCAAACAAACAGACGCATTTTCTAAAAAATAGTGCAAAAAGCTGTTGACTGTCTTGCCTGTAATTAGCATAATGCGCCCCGCAACGCCGATGAAGGTTAAGCAAAAAAAGATGGCTATGTAGCTCAGCTGGTTAGAGCACAACACTCATAATGTTGGGGTCACAGGTTCGAATCCCGTCATAGCCACCATTTCTTTGCGGGAGTGGCGAAATTGGTAGACGCACCAGATTTAGGTTCTGGCGCCGCAAGGTGTGCAAGTTCAAGTCTTGTCTCCCGCACCATTTTCCTTCTCGGTACAAATTGAATTTAAGATTGGGGTATCGCCAAGCGGTAAGGCACCAGGTTTTGATCCTGGCATTCCCAGGTTCGAATCCTGGTACCCCAGCCATCTTAAAGGCAATTATTTTCGTAGTGAAAATAAATAATAGATATTCTCGGATGGGGTATCGCCAAGCGGTAAGGCACCAGGTTTTGATCCTGGCATCCCCAGGTTCGAATCCTGGTACCCCAGCCATCTATTATCCTACCAAGTAGTAAAATCACACAGTAAAGAAAATACAATGGCTATGTAGCTCAGTTGGTTAGAGCACAACACTCATAATGTTGGGGTCACAGGTTCGAATCCCGTCGTAGCTACCATTTCTTTTTTGTTGGGGTATCGCCAAGCGGTAAGGCACCAGGTTTTGATCCTGGCATCCCCAGGTTCGAATCCTGGTACCCCAGCCATCCTTTCTTGTATCCATCATCAAAAAATACTCTCAAAACAATTTAAAAATTTAAGTAAATAAACTTAATGCGTTATTTATTTAATGCTTTTTAAAACTATCATTCTGCCTTTAAATTTTCTTTTAACCTTTTAAAAAACATTTAACACATCCCATTTACCTTTACGCAACCTTTGTGTCGGAAGTGTGATGTCAGTCATTTTCACATAACCAAATAAAGTGGTAATCTTGCGGCGAATTGTAGTTAGATTAGATTAGTAATACGTAAGCCCCCTTTCGTCTTAAATTATCAGTCCAACTTTCCAATCCATCTCAACTCAGTTGTAAAAAAACCAATAATTATAATTGCTATAACACAATATTTTTACAGAGAAAACTTATGCGAAACATAATAAAACAACCACTATATAAAATTTTATATGTGCAGGTCATCGTCGCCATCACTCTTGGTATTGCCCTTGGGCATTTTTTCCCAGACATCGGAGAGTCATTAAAACCGTTGGGTGATGCGTTTATTAAAATCGTGAAAATGATTATTGCCCCAGTCATTTTCTTAACGGTTGTGACCGGTATTTCAGGCATGACCAACATGAGAGCCGTTGGTAGCGTTGCAGGTAAAGCAATGCTGTACTTCATCACATTCTCAACTATCGCACTGATTATTGGTTTAATCGTCGCTAACGTCATTCAGCCAGGCTCTGGACTGAATATTGACCCTGCAACCTTAGATAATGCCAAAGTCGCGGGCTATGTTGAAAAAGCACACGAATCTACCATCGTTGGCTTCTTCATGAATATTATTCCAGACACCGTTATTAGCCCATTGGTGAACGGAAACATTCTGCAAGTCCTGTTTATTTCGGTAATTTTTGGTTTAGCACTGGCAGCAACTGGTAAACACGGTGAGCCTATCGTTAAACTGCTGCAAAACTTCTCTGAGCCAGTGTTCAAGATGGTTGCGATGTTGATGAAACTAGCACCTATCGGCGCATTTGGTGCGATGGCATTTACCATTGGTAAATACGGTATTTCGTCTATCGGCAACTTAATGATGCTGATTATGACGTTCTACATCACCTCCCTGCTGTTTGTTCTGGTCGTACTGGGTGCAGTGGCTAAATATAACGGCTTCTCGATTATTGAGCTTATCAAATACATCAAAGATGAATTATGGTTAGTGCTGGGTACCTCTTCCTCTGAAGCGGCATTACCAAGCTTAATGAGAAAAATGGAGCACGCTGGTTGCGAAAAATCCGTCGTGGGCTTAGTGATCCCTACCGGTTATTCATTTAACCTCGATGGCACCAATATCTACATGACGATGGCGGCGCTGTTTATTGCTCAAGCGACCAATATTGAACTGACGCTCTGGCAGCAAATTTCCCTGCTGTTAGTTGCGATGATCAGCTCTAAAGGTGCGGCGGGTGTAACGGGTGCAGGTTTCATTACCTTAGCGGCAACACTGATGGTAGTACCAAGCATTCCAGTTGCAGGTATGGCATTGATTCTGGGTATCGACCGCTTTATGTCTGAGTGCCGTGCGCTGACCAACTTAGTCGGTAACGCTTGTGCATGTATCGTGGTTGCGCGTTGGGAAAAAGAGTTAGATACCGAAAAACTGGCGCATGCATTCTCATCCAAAGGTGAATCTTTAGATTCAATCATCACCGAAGAAGATGTAGTACAACCAACGAATTCTGTCGATATCGCAAATAATAAATAATTTATTACTGCCATAACGAAAATAAGCCGCAATCGCGGCTTATTTTTTATCTAACAAATTAAAGTTCAGTCACGACTTCATTCAATGGAAGACGCACTTTCGGTAAGGCAGAATTAAAATCGTCTTCAGTTTTATAACCCAGCGCAACTACCGTCACCGCACTTAGCCCTTTCTCATTTAAATCGAATTCGTCATTAAGAATTGAAAAATCGAGACCTTCCATTGGCAACGCATCAACCCCTAACACCGCTGCGCCCAATAATAATGCCCCCATATTCAAGTAAACTTGTTTTTCTATCCAATGCGGTAAATCCTTCAATTCATTCTTATGTAAATTCACAAAAAATGAACGAGCCATATGATTTTGCTCTTTAAACTCGCTTTTCTGATATCGCCCTTCTTCATCTTCGAGCTCTAAAAGATGCAGTAAATAATCCTCAGGCAACTCTGTTTTTGCGCACATCACTACCACATGGGATGCATTGCGAATTTTTTCCTCATTGAATGAGTATCCACCTGCCGTCGCATTGATAATTTTTTGTTTTGCTTCAGGGCTACTTACCATCAAGAAATGCCAAGGTTGCACATTGACACTCGAAGGACTTAATTGAAGTAACGCTTTTATCTCACTCAGCGTTTCATCAGAAATCGTTTTATTTGGGTCAAAACTTTTCGTTGCATAACGGGTATTTAAAACATTAATTAAGTTCATTGGATCCTCTAAGTTAAATAAACTGTCTTGAGTTTTGAACATCCTAATGTTAAAAGTACAAACAGACAAGTACGCACATTAATGGCACATACTATACAAATGGATACTATCAAAAAAAGACGTTATACAAACTACACCTACGATGGATGCCCTGTTGAAGCCTCATTAGAGCTAATGGGCGGAAAAGGGAAAGGCGTGATCCTGTATCATTTACAGGGAAAAACACTGCGATTTAATGAAATAAAAAGGAAACTAGTTTTCATTACGCCGCGTATGCTGACCAAGCAATTACGAGAACTCGAAAGCGATGGGCTAATTACTCGACATGTCTATCCTGAAGTACCGCCTAAAGTCGAGTACTCAATGACCCCCGCGGGTGAATCTTTAAGTACAGTGATTAATGCTCTGCAAGAGTGGGGGGAAAAATACGGGATCCCGCTATTAAATATGCAAGAGCAAGATGCAAATACAGAAGAGTCATCATGAGGAAGTTACCCAGAAATTTATCTGGGTAACAAATAACAATAAATAGGTTCAGTAGATTACAGCCCCAGCGCATATTTTAGCGCTAATTTTTTCGCCTCGCCCGCACGTTGCGCGGTCATCAAGCCAAAGTTTCTTAGCATTTTCAAGCCCGGTAAATTTTCGCTAAAGGCCATATAGAAAATATCCATCCCCGCCTGCATCACAAGATTATCGGGTAAACGGCGGCGCTGATAGCGCTTAAGCACATCCAAAGACTCCCATGTCTCAATACACTCACGCGCTTGGTAAATGACCTTCAATAACACATCTACATCGCGATAACCGAGGTTCACCCCCTGACCCGCTAACGGATTGATAGTATGCGCCGCATCACCAATCAGCACCAAGCCATCCATCACATAGCGGCTTGCATGGTGACGTGTTAAAGGAAAGGCGCCCGATGCGATGGCTTTTACTGCACCAAGCCGCTCAGGGAACGCTTCCGAGATAGCACCTGTGAGCTGCTCCATAGACATGCTTTGCAAACGGCGAATTTTGGCGGGGCTGTCATACCACACGAGGGACGCCCAGTTATCATACAGCGGTAAAAATGCCCTTGGGCCTGATGGGAAAAACTGTTGCCATGTACGGTCTTGCTGCGGCGCATCCGTTTGGATAGTGATCAGCATACAAGATTGGCGATATTGCCAGCCACGGCTTCCAATACCCGCCATTTTACGCACTTGAGAATTAGCACCATCTGCGCCAACCACCAGTTTAGTTTCTAGAATGCGCCCATCTTCCAGCTCAACCATCCAGTGTTTTTGCCCATGAGGTTGATGTAAATTCACCAACGTGGCTGGGCAAACTAACTCTAGGTTGCTGTACTGTTCGCACTCTCGCCACAATGCCAACTGTAAAACACGGTTTTCCACCATAAAGCCAAGCTCTGGTAAGCCTAAACTTTTAGCATCAAAAATCACATTGCTGCCCGGCTCTTCCCAGGTTTCTAATTCACGATAAGGCGCGCTGCGCATCGCTTCTACATGTTTCCATGCCCCTAATTGCTTTAATAATTCAATCGAGGCACTGCTGATGGCAGAGATACGCACATCTGGCGTACTGCTCGCGTCAAACTCGGTCGGCTGGGCTTTCTCAAGTAAAGCCACTTTCATCCCTTCTTGGGCGAAGCCTAATGCTGCTGCAGCGCCGGTCATTCCCGCACCAACCACAACAACATCATAAAATTCAGTTAGTTTATTCATCATGATAGCTACTATTAACTGTTTGATTTATTTAGTATACCGAAAAATTCTTACCCCCGCAGGCAATATCTACGCTCGGGCTCTGGTCACTGATGCCTCAAATGAATACAATACTCGTCAATCTTTAAAACAATAGGCAAATAGCCTGCCCTTAAGTATTTGGTGATGATATTATTTTAGCATGTTATTACTGGGTGATTTTTGCATTTAATCCAATACAGAACGCTGTTCTTAATCAAAATGCGGTGAATTCCCCATCATCATAGGGTAGGACTTTGGATTTACAACGCGTTTCGAAGTCCCTATTTTAGACCTCGAAAACACCGGATACACGACATGTCAACAAATAAAAAGTTATATATGAAAACTTGGGGCTGCCAGATGAACGAATACGATTCATCTAAAATGGTCTCTTTACTGGAAAGCACCCACGGCTATCAACTGACTGAAATTGCTGAAGAAGCAGATCTGTTGTTATTAAACACTTGTTCGATCCGCGAAAAAGCCCAAGAAAAGGTGTTCCACCAGCTTGGTCGTTGGAAATTCTTCAAAGACAAAAATCCTGACATCATCATTGGTGTCGGTGGCTGTGTCGCATCACAAGAAGGTGATTTTATTCGCCAGCGTGCACCTTGCGTTGATATCGTTTTCGGCCCGCAAACTCTGCACCGTTTACCAGAAATGATTAACCAAATTCAAGGTAATCGTAGCCCAATTATTGATATCAGCTTCCCTGAAATTGAAAAATTCGACCGCTTACCTGAGCCACGTGCTGAAGGCCCAACCGCGTTCGTTTCTATCATGGAAGGCTGCAACAAATACTGTACGTTCTGCGTTGTGCCGTACACTCGCGGCGAAGAAGTTAGCCGCCCTTGTGACGATATCCTGTTTGAGATTGCACAGTTAGCGGCGCAAGGCGTGCGTGAAGTTAACTTGCTGGGTCAAAACGTTAACGCCTACCGTGGTGAGACGTTCGACGGTGAAATCTGTTCATTCGCAGAATTATTACGTTTAGTGGCCTCTATCGATGGTATTGACCGCGTCCACTTCACCACCAGCCACCCAATCGAATTCACCGATGACATCATCGAAGTGTATCGCGACACACCTGAGCTCGTGAGTTTCTTACACTTACCAGTACAAAGTGGCTCTGACCGCGTACTCACCATGATGAAACGTGCGCATACCGCATTGGAATATAAAGCGATTATTCGTAAATTACGCGAAGCTCGCCCAGGCATTCTGATCAGCTCCGACTTTATTGTTGGCTTCCCTGGCGAAACCACCGATGATTTCGAAAAAACCATGAAGCTGATTGCTGATGTGAATTTTGATATGAGCTACAGCTTCGTCTACTCCGCTCGTCCGGGTACGCCAGCCGCTGATTTACCGGATGATGTTAGCGAAGACGAGAAAAAACAACGTCTGTATCTGCTGCAACAGCGCATTAATCAGCAAGCAATGAGCTTCAGCCGTGCCATGCTAGGAACAGTACAACGTATTTTAGTGGAAGGCACCTCACGTAAAAATGTGATGGAGCTTTCAGGTCGTACCGAAAATAACCGCGTAGTGAATTTTGAAGGCACTCCGGACATGATCGGTAAATTTGTTGATGTCGAAATCGTCGATGTTTATACCAACTCTTTACGCGGTAAAGTGATTCGTACCGAAGATCAAATGGATCTACGTGTTCATGAATCCCCAGAATCCGTGATTGCCCGTACCCGTAAAGAAGATGAACTTGGCGTTGGTAACTTCCAACCCTAAAGATAGGATACTCAGTGACCGATAACAAACCTTTGCAAATCGCAACACAAGAGATTTTTTTAGAGCCCGCAGATAATCAGCGTTTAATGAGCCTTTGCGGGCCATTTGACGACAATATTAAGCAATTAGAGCGTCGTCTTGGCATTGAAATCAATCGCCGAGACAATCGTTTTAAACTATCGGGTAAAGCGCTTAATATCCAAGCGGCCAGTAAGATTTTACGCCAGTTGTACGTTGATACCGCGCCAATCCGCGGTGTGATCCCTGACATTGATCCTGAAAATATTCACCTTGCGATTGTCGATAGCCGAGTGCTTGAGCAATCCGCAGAAAGCGTGCCTGACTATGGTAAAGCCGTGAATATCAAGACCAAGCGCGGCGTGATCAAACCTCGTACCCCAAATCAGGCGCAATACATTGCCAATATCTTAGATCACGATATTACATTTGGAATTGGTCCTGCGGGAACTGGTAAAACTTACCTTGCTGTTGCAGCAGCCGTCGATGCATTAGAACGTCAAGAAGTACGCCGAATTCTGCTCACCCGCCCTGCGGTTGAAGCAGGCGAAAAACTGGGTTTCTTGCCGGGTGATTTAAGCCAGAAAGTAGATCCTTATTTACGCCCTCTGTACGACGCGCTGTTTGAAATGCTTGGTTTTGAAAAAGTTGAAAAACTGATTGAGCGTAATGTGATTGAAGTGGCTCCGCTGGCTTACATGCGCGGTCGCACACTGAACGATGCGTTTATCATTTTAGATGAGAGCCAAAACACCACCATCGAACAGATGAAAATGTTTTTAACCCGTATTGGTTTTAACTCTAAAGCTGTTGTCACTGGGGATATCACTCAGGTCGACTTACCAAGAGGCAGCAAATCCGGTTTAAGACACGCCATCGAAGTGTTGTCGAACGTGGATGATTTAAGCTTTAACTTCTTCCATAGCGAAGACGTGGTGCGTCACCCTGTCGTGGCGAAAGTTGTCATGGCTTATGAAGCATGGGAAGAGCAAGACAGCAAACGTCGCCAGCAATTGAAAGAAGAAAAAGAGCAACAACGTGAGCTTGAAAAGCAGGAAAATCACTAAATGAGCGATGTTATTCTCGATTTACAAATAGCGAGCGAAAATACCGACGGTTTACCCTCTGAAGCGATGTTCCAGCGCTGGGTCAATGCGGTATTACCCAAGTTTCAAGCTGAAAGTGAAGTCACTATTCGTATTGTTGATGAAGCCGAAAGCCATGAATTAAATCTAACTTATCGTGGAAAAGATAAGCCGACTAACGTGCTGTCATTTCCATTCGAAGCGCCACCAGAAGTGGAACTTCCGCTGTTAGGGGATTTAATTATTTGCCGCCAAGTGGTGGAGCAAGAAGCCGTCGAGCAGCAAAAAAGTGAAGAAGAGCATTGGGCACACATGGTAGTTCACGGTTGCCTGCATTTACTCGGTTATGATCATATTGAAGATGATGAAGCTGAAGAAATGGAAGGATTAGAAACCGAGATCCTCGCAGAAATGGGTTATGCCGATCCGTATCTTGCGGAAAAAGAGTGAGCTCACTATAATTTTTAACGTTAACAAGCATTTTTAGACGTAAAACGATGTCTGTTAACGTAAAGAATATGCTTCGACGCTAACCCATAAATTGTTTCGCTAAACAAAATGTTTTAAGCTAAACAATTCATACCTAACTCTATGGGTTAGCGATTTTTCTAATTAACTGAGGAATAATAAATTAAACGCCATGAGCGACGATAACTCTTCGAGTAGTGACACCCCTGGGCCTAAGAAAGGTTTTTTTGCATTGTTAAATCAACTTTTCCATGGTGAACCTAAAAACCGTGATGATTTGGTCGAATTAATTCGTGATTCTGAACAAAACGATTTAATTGACCCGGATACCCGTGAAATGCTGGAAGGCGTCATGGATATTGCCGATCAGCGGGTACGTGACATCATGATCCCTCGCTCTCAAATTGTTACCTTAAAACGTAACCAAAGCCTTGATGAGTGCCTCGATGTCATCATCGATTCTGCCCACTCTCGCTTCCCTGTTATCAGCGAAGATAAAGATCATATTGAAGGGCTATTAATGGCAAAAGATTTACTGCCATTTATGCGTACCGACGCAGAACCATTCAGTATTGATAAAGTGTTACGTCAGGCCGTTGTTGTTCCTGAAAGTAAACGAGTAGACCGCTTACTCAAAGAATTCCGTTCCCAGCGTTACCATATGGCCATCGTTATTGATGAGTTCGGCGGTGTCTCTGGTTTAGTGACTATTGAAGATATTTTAGAGCTGATCGTCGGTGAGATTGAAGACGAGTATGACGACCAAGATGATGTGGATATCCGCCAGCTGAGCCGCCATTCATACTCTGTTCGCGCCTTGACTCAAATCGAAGACTTTAATGACGCCTTTGGGACGCATTTTAGTGATGATGAGGTAGATACCGTTGGGGGCTTAGTGATGCAAGCCTTTGGTCACTTACCATCCCGTGGTGAAACCATTACCATCGATAACTACCAGTTTAAAGTTTCCATGGCGGATAGCCGTCGAATTATACTGCTTCAAGTAAAAATTCCTGACGATGCCCCAGTGCCTACTTTGGATGAAGAACAGAGTTAATGAACTTATCCTCTACTTATCAAAGCCAGTGGCTACGCCTGCTGCTGGCTTTACTATTCGGAGCCAGTGGTACACTGGCTTTTTCGCCTTTTGACTTCTGGCCCGCCGCTCTCCTTTCTATTTTCTTTCTCCAGCTATTAACCCTACACAGAACCGCCAAGCAAGCTTTTGCTATCGCGTTCGCATGGGGATTTGGCTTATTTGGCAGCGGCGTCAACTGGGTGTATGTCAGTATCGCCGATTTTGGTGGGATGCCGGATGCCGTTAACATATTTATCGTTATCTTGCTGGCTGCTTATCTGTCTCTGTACCCCGGTCTATTTGGTCTACTGCTCAATAAACTCACCCCCAACGCCAATATTTGGCGCTTAGTCTTGATGGCGCCCGCACTGTGGCAAGTGACTGAGTTTCTGCGCGGTTGGGTACTGACTGGCTTCCCATGGCTGCAATTTGGTTATAGCCAAATTGATGGGCCGATGAAATCATTAGCGCCAATTTTTGGCGTTGAGATGATAACCCTGCTGCTATTTAGCATCAGCGGCTTGCTCGTCCTAACAGTCATTCGTCGCAATCTTATCCCTCTAGCATGTGCGGCAGCGCTGTTGCTGGTTCCTCTGTTAGCCAAAAACGTCCAGTGGTTCACTCCTCTGAATGATAAAACCATGGAAGTGGCATTGGTGCAGGGCAATATCCCTCAATCAATGAAATGGGAAGCAGGCTTTTTGCAGCAAACCAAAGATCGCTATATCAAGCTTTCCAGCCCTTATATTGGCAAAGCCGATATGATTATTTGGCCTGAGTCAGCTATTCCTGTGGTGGAACTGGAAAATCAGCCGTGGCTTAAAGCGCTGGACACGTTGCTAAATGAAACCAAAACGCGGTTAATTACCGGAACTGTCGATGCAAAACCGGTCAATGGTGATTCGGTATTCTATAACTCTATTATTGTACTGGGCGATAGAAAACCCTATCTCTACCCGACTAAGAATCGTTATAACAAGCATCACTTAGTCCCATTTGGTGAGTTCGTCCCGTTGGAAGATTTACTTCGCCCGCTTGCGCCATTCTTTAATTTACCAATGTCGGGCTTTAGCCGTGGAGATTATCAACAGGCTCAATTAGCAATTGGTAATATTCATCTAACAGCAACCATTTGCTATGAAATTATTCTGGGTACTCAAGTTAGAGATAACTTCAAACCTGACAGTGACTACTTACTGACAATTTCAAATGATGCTTGGTTTGGTGAATCGATTGGTCCTTGGCAGCATTTCCAGATGGCAAGAATGCGCTCATTAGAACTTGGTCGCCCGCTATTACGCGCCACCAACAATGGCGTAACGGCGGTCATCAGTGCGGATGGTTCCATTCAAGGTATTCTGCCACAGTTCCAAGATGCGGTACTGGCTGAAAAAGTCACACCAACAACGGGATTAACCCCTTATGCTCGTTGGAGTAACTGGCCGATGTGGGGTATGGTCGCCATATTCGGTATTGTTGGATTTACCCTTAACCGTCGTCAAAAACGTCACTAATTGACGCTTTAAACCGATTAATAATCCCCGACATCTCGATTGATGATTCGGGGATTTTTTAACCTAACCAATTAATAACCCCTGCGTTTCTGCTATCCCAATTGAGGCAATACAGCCTGCATTAAAATTCAAATAATCATCTTCAATACCATCGGAGAAAATTACGCCATTTTCAGGCATTAAAGACTCTAATTGTAATGGCGTGGTTTGCTCAATGGTGCCAAACACTAATTCCGTTCCCGTCGTTCGGCTGCGAAAAGGTTCCCTTACGCTGAACTGTAACCGTTTTTCATCCCAACCAAATCCCTGTGATAATGGATGAGAGTGAGTCCCTGCTATCGCCTGAGCCCCTGCAATAATAGATTGAAACCATCCCGTTGATCCTAACCCTGTGGAGACAATAATTCCTGATGATGATTGGAATTCTTGCTGCCCTTGCCATTTCACCCGATAGCGTGCAGATGTATGGCTTTTAGGACCTATAAATAGGTCGTTAACGGCTAATAGCGTTTGCCCATCATTGGTTGTAGCTTGCGCAAAAGTAACGGATTTTTGATTTACCTTTCCAGTTAGTGTACGCGTCACCACATCCGATAGCTGCCCAATTTCAAAGGGCAGCAATTTACCATCCCAACGCGTCGGTTCCGGATTTATAGCAATCACCGGCTGCCCATTAAGATATTTAAGGGTATTTGCCACTAAACCATCTTGCCCTATGACCACCACGATATCTCGCGCTGAAAACTGGTAGCTCGGTAACAGTTTTCTTTCCAGTAATTGAAAGCGTCCCATCGTTTTAAGAATCGACTCAGCTTGGATTAACTGCCGCTGATACACATCATGTTCAAGTAGGTAATCACTCACTTCAACATCATTATGTTCAAGGTAAAATTTTGCTTGCGACCAGGTATTGAAACGCTCAATTAATTCCTGCATACGAGTTTTACGCATCACTAACACAAAGCGAACATCATCATACTGACTCATTGTTTAGCCCCTTTTTTCATTAGCTGACCAAATAAATCTGGTGAGAAATTAATTTCACCAATTTTGCCTGCGTTTTGAGCCAAGGATTCAAATGCCATCGCCATCAATTGCTCTGGGTTCATTTTCGCCAATGCCATCGCCTTCAAATTCTCCACTGGCAATTGGCTATACGCTTTCATTTTAGCTTCGATGGCATAAGCATCCGCTTCTGATTGAGTACGTTGGTTTTCAACACTTAGCGCCACCAGCTCATTACGCTTAGCTTCCAAATTAACCTGAGCTATTAACTCTTCTTGTTCAATTTCAGCACGCTCACGCAGCAATGTACGTTCATTATCCAACCGAGCTTCTTCAATTTGCTGCTGCTTGGCTTGTACTGATAAATCCGTTTCTAATTCCGCCTCTTTTATAGTTCTCTCCTGCTCAACAGAGAATTTGCGTCTCGCATAAATCGCATCGTCAGCCTCTTTCAAAATTGATTCCCGTGCTTGAGCTTCCAGCGCTTTGAGCGTTTCAGGAGACGGTGTAATAGCAGAAATTGCCACATCCAAAATTTCTATGCCTAACGATTCAAGTGCAGGATGCTCAGACAGTTGCTGAGAAACCAACAGCACCAATGGTTGCCCCATGAGTAATGCATCTCGCAAATCGGTACTTTGCGTTTTTGCTTGGATGACAGTTTGGGCACTACGAACCACCCTATCACTCAGCTTTAACGGGTCTTCTGACGCATAAGATTTACCATCTTGGGCAAGGTTAAAATTCAAGACATCCGCTGTTTTTTCTGGGTATTTCACTTGAAACGAAATTTGCCCTTGAATACGCAAGCTTTGGAAATCCGCTGTCTGTAGATTAAAAATAAATGGCGCTTCTTGGGCGTTCAAAGGTAATGCCGCAATGGACGTTTTATCCGCGTTATACCAAAAACTTAACCCTTTACCTTGCTTACGTACTGCACCATTAATGGATTGAATAATGAATGTCGATGAATCTGATTTGAAATATTTAAAATTTAACATGGTCTACCCCACTTAGTGTCTTTGTGAAATCAATTAGTGTCTTT
>NZ_WLUG01000105.1:0-47501 GCF_009706505.1 Providencia sp. wls1922
CTGTTTGGTAATGACTAAGATTAAAATAGTCAGCGGTGATTTATAATGAAAATGCCCCACAGGTTGGGGTATTTTTTATTTGTATCCGTCGTCATTCAGATAGATAGCTTTCCATCACCATCCCACCTGCACCTTGAGCGACGATTTCATAAGAATCATTAGCTGGGTAAATACGCGGTTTGATATGCGGGAAAATCGACAGTTTTTGCTCAATGGATTTTTTGGTCATCTCAAAGAAATGGTTTTTTGGCGTGAGTGTTCCGCCGCAAACCACCACATCCGCTTGAGTAATTAATACCGCGTTGGCAATCGCGATACCGTAGTAATAAGCAGCTTCTTCTAAGGCTTTAAGACACACCTCATCATTTTGGGCAAGCGCCTGAAAAATCGTGTGATAGTTAATTTCATCTTCAGATTTGACGAGTTGGTTAATGACCGAGGGTTTGCCAAGTCTTAAATGCTGAATCACGCGAGACTTAATGGCGTGCAATGAACTGTACTGTTTTAAACAGCCAAACGAGCCGCACTCACAACGCTGACCATTGATATCGATAGTCGTGTGTCCAAAAGCTTGAGCGGTGCTTATCGGCGTTGGGGCATATTGGTTATTGATAATGGTCGAGCTGCGAATGTCGGTGTCGCAAGTGGTGAGTAAGAACCGTTGGCTATCAGAGGCGTAGCGTAAACGGTACTCCGCAAAGGCCGCGAAGCTGATGCCACTTCCTAGCAGAACAAAGCAGGGAACACGCTGGGTAATGTATTGATATAGCGCCTGAATTCGTGCGCTGTAGTCAGAGTAAGGCACTTTATCGCGTTCTAAAATATGGTCGATGGCAATGCCGATACCCAGTATTTTTTGAGTATCTAACTGATGCTCAGCAAGTAGGTCATCGACGTTGTCCAATAGATGGTCGAGCATATTTTCGGCGGTTTCGAGGTGCTCATACTTGATTTTGACTTTGCCAAGAATGTCTAACTTCAGATTTTGCAGAACAATCGTAGAGTAGATATCACTCATCTCAATGCCAATTAAATAGCCATCAGCTGGATTGACGCTGTACAAAATGGGTTTGCGTCCTCCTGTTGATTCCCCAAGTTCTGAAGTGGAGAGTAATTGGCATTTGCTCAGTTCATCGAGGAGCCTAGCACAGGTCGCGGGTTTCATATTCGCGAGGGAGGTTAGCGCCTCCGCCCGGATTGGTCCGTGGTTAAGGATCAGTCGATACAGCGTTTTGAGTTTTTGCGTTTTGGAATTTTTGGATGTGCGAAATTCGTTCAATAAACGGTGTAACAATTGTTCCCCTCCTATTTTCGCTAGTGGAATATCCAGCTATAAAGCTAATCATTCAAGATTAACAGATTCACATGGCGAGTACTTTAACAGATATCATGTTTATCAACATTTTCTCAAAATGAGATTAAGATCGCTGTTAGATTTTCTAATTACGTTATTATCCCAATCATCTTCTTTATTTGATTTGATTGCGGAGCGCATTATGCACAACACCAAAGATATCTTAGAAAGCTTAAGTTTTATCCAATCTCGTACGGATATGAAGCCTACTGTTGGGATCATTTTAGGGTCTGGATTAGGCCCATTTGCTGATACGTTAGAAAATGCGGTGCATATTCCTTATAGCGAAGTACCCCATTTTGCGAAGTCTGAGGCAGTAGGTCACGCGAACGAGTTAGTGATCGGGACGATTGCAGGCAAAACTGTGGTGGCGATGAAAGGTCGTTTCCACTATTACGAAGGTTTTTCTCTGGATCAAGTGACGTTCCCTGTGCGTTTAATGAAAGCGCTGGGTGTGGAAAAATTGATCATTACCAACGCCTGCGGTGCGGTGAATACGGACTTTAACCCGGGCGACCTGATGGTTATCACTGATCATATTAACCTAACGGCGAATAACCCATTAATGGGGCCAAATAATCCAGAGCTGGGCGTACGTTTCCTTGATGTCAGCGAAGTGTACAACAAAGAGCTGCGCCAAACGATTTTGGATGTCGCGAAGGAGCAAGGTGTGTCTCTGCGCCAAGGCGTGTACGCATGGTGGACGGGTCCAACTTATGAAACGCCAGCCGAAATTCGTATGACCAGAACTCTCGGGGCTGATGCTGTGGGTATGTCGACAGTACCTGAAGCGCTGGTGGCTCACCATTCTCAGATTAAAACAGTCGGTATCTCCTGCCTGACCAACATGGCATGCGGCATTTTAGAACAGCCTTTAAGCCATGATGAAGTGATTGAAACGGCAGAAAAAGTGAAGGCAACCTTCTTAAAATTAGTGACGGGTGTGATTGAACGCTTCTAACTTTTTATCAAGTTAAGCTTTTTATCAAATTAAGCTTTTTATCAAATTAATAGAAAGACAGTGCGGGAGCGGTTTTCCTTTGGGGCGTTATCGCCGAGCTGAGAATGTTACCCGCCAAATTCACTCCAAACGGAGCCTAGTATGAATATTAAGTCTCGTTTAAAGGTCATGCTTTTTCTGCAATATTTTGTTTGGGGAAGTTGGCTGGTGACATTGGGTGCCTACATGATGAAAACCTTGGATTTTTCAGGGGCTGAAGTCGGTATGGTGTACAGCTCGAAAGGGATTGCCGCTATTTTGATGCCCGGATTAATCGGCATCATTGCGGATAAATATATCCCTGCAAACCGTCTGTATATGCTTTGCCATATTATTTGTGCCGGTTCGTTGTTTTACGCTGCGACGGTGGCGGATCCTTCAGTGATGTTCTGGGCAATGCTAATCAATGCAATGGCGTTTATGCCGACTATCGCCTTGTCGAACACCATTAGCTACTCATCGCTAAGTCAGTATCAGCTAGACTCTGTTGCCAATTTCCCGCCAATTCGTGTCTTTGGTACCGTAGGGTTTATTGCAGCGATGTGGAGTATTAGCTTACTGAAATTTGAGTTGAGCAGTATGCAGCTGTATGTGGCGGGAAGTTGCTCGTTGCTGCTCGCGATGTATTCCCTGACATTACCAAAAATGGCGGTAAATAAGCAGGCTATCACCACCAGTTGGATGAGCAAGCTTGGGTTAGATGCATTAGTCTTGTTCAAAAAGCCGATTATGGCGGTATTTTTCCTGTTTGCGATGCTACTGGGTGCGGTTCTGCAAATTACCAATACCTTTGGTAGCCCGTTCTTGCATGATTTTGCGCGTAATCCGCTGTATCAAGACAGTTTGATTGTTCAGTATCCGTCGATTTTGCTGTCAGTTTCCCAAATGGCGGAAGTGGCGTTTATTCTCGCTATCCCATTCTTTTTAAAGCGTTATGGTATTAAAACCGTCATGCTGCTCAGTATGTTGGCATGGACATTGCGATTCGGTTTCTTTGCCTTCGGTGACCCATCGACTATCGGTTTGATGTTCTTAATTATGTCGATGATTGTGTATGGCTGTGCGTTCGATTTCTTTAATATTTCCGGTTCTATTTTTATTGAGCAGGAAGTAGACCACCGTATGCGTGCTAGTGCTCAAGGATTGTTTATGACCATGGTGAATGGTGTGGGTGCCTATTTTGGGGCGATATTGAGCGGATTGGTCGTTGACTACTTTAGTGTGGATGGCGTGAAGGATTGGCAGTCAATCTGGCTGGTGTTCTCGTCCTACACCGTAATATTGGCCGTGATCTTCTACTTCTCTTTCCATTATAAGCACCAGCGTGAGAAACCGTTGGAAATGGCAAAAGCGGGTTAAGGTTGAGTTTGATTTAATAAAAAAGCCAGCAAATTCAGTGAATAAGCTGGCTTGAAGTTACTCTGAAAAGTGATTTTTATTCGATGTTCTGAATCTGTTCGCGCATTTGCTCAATCAGCACTTTGAGTTCAACAGCAGAGTTAGTCACTTCACTATTAATAGATTTAGAGGCAAGAGTATTTGATTCACGGTTAAATTCTTGCATCATGAAATCAAGACGACGACCGCTGGCTTCTTTTTTCTTCAGGATATTGCGCGTCTCTTTGACGTGAGCTTCTAGTCGGTCTAACTCTTCGGCGACATCAACACGCTGAGCCAGCAAAATAAGCTCTTGCTCTAAGCGGTTGTTATCCACTTGAATTTGAGCTTCGTCTAATTTGCTTTGCAGGCGGTCACGTTGCCATTGCAGGATTTCAGGCATATGTTGGCGAACTTTGGCAACTTCAACCAAAACACCATCCAGACGTTGCTCGATAAGGCTATGCAGCGCTGCACCTTCTGCTTCACGGCTTTGGATAAAGGCATCGATAGTTTCATCTAAGCCTGCCATTAGTTGTTCACTAATCGCGTCTAAATCTTGTTCACCCGCGGACATCACTCCTGGCCAACGTAAGATTTCTAACGGATTAATCTCACCTTCATGGCTGTAATTTTTTACCCAGTTCGCTGCGCTAATCAGCTGGCGAGCTAAATCTTCATTGAGCAGTAACTCACCACGGTGAGCACTATCTAAGTCAAAACGTAGGTTACATTCGACTTTACCACGTGTTAGACGGGAACGAAGGCGTTCACGGATAACTGGCTCTAAGCTGCGAAATTGCTCGGGTAAACGGATATAGGTTTCTAAATAACGCTGGTTTACGGAACGCAGCTCCCAAGCCGCATTCCCCCATTCACCCTTGATATCACGGCGGGCAAAAGCAGTCATACTACGGATCATAATTCGTTCCTATCATTCATTAAGATAACAGGATTATAGCGCTATGACGGATGACAGGATAGGCATTATCCGATTAACAACGTATAATACGTGCCAATTTGAGTTGATAACGGAGATAACACCATGCGCCCAGCAGGTAGATTAGCAGACCAGATGCGCCCAATAAAAATTACGCGCAATTATACAAAGCATGCGGAAGGCTCTGTTCTTATTGAGTTTGGCGACACTAAGGTGTTATGTAACGCGACTGTTGAAGAGGGTGTTCCTCGTTTCTTAAAAGGTCAGGGTCAAGGTTGGGTAACCGCAGAATATGGTATGTTACCTCGCGCAACAAACTCCCGTAACCAACGTGAAGCGGCAAAAGGGAAACAAACCGGTCGTACTATGGAAATTCAACGACTGATCGCACGTTCATTACGTGCGGCGGTTGACCTGAAAAAACTTGGCGAGCATACCATTACGTTGGACTGCGATGTTATCCAAGCGGATGGCGGTACACGTACTGCAGCGATCTCAGGCGCGTGTGTTGCATTGGTTGATGCACTGAACAACATGGTTGCTCAAGGCAAATTAGCGAAAAGCCCTCTGAAATCCATGGTTGCTGCGGTGTCTGTTGGTATCGTTAACCAAGAGGCGCTGTGTGACCTGGAGTGTGTTGAAGATTCTGCTGCAGAAACGGATATGAACGTCGTGATGATGGATGATGGCCGAATGATTGAGGTACAAGGTACCGCAGAAGGCGAACCGTTCAGTCATGAAGAGCTTTTAGCTCTTCTAGCATTAGCGAAAACGGGGCTAGACACCATTTTCGAAGCTCAGCGAGAAGCGCTGAAATAGATTTATTATTAAATAGGCGGCTGAAAAGTCGCCTTTTTTATGCCCGCAGTTTATGAATACAGCAGCAAATAAACCGCGAAAGTAGTTCCAATTAAAAAAGACCAATACTAATTAATGAGGAGAATGACCAATGAAAGCCTATCAGCGCGATTTTATTGAACTTGCCATGAAAAAACAGGTACTGAAATTTGGTGAGTTTACGCTGAAATCAGGTCGTAAGAGTCCCTATTTCTTTAATGCGGGGCTGTTTAATACAGGGCGTGACTTGGCTCTTGTCGGTCGTTTTTATGCACAAGCGTTAAAAGAAAGTGCCATTGAGTGTGATGTGATTTTTGGTCCAGCCTATAAAGGTATTCCGATTGCGACCACAACCGCAGTCGCATTGGCAGAACATCACAATATTGATATGCCATACTGCTTTAATCGTAAAGAAGCGAAAGACCATGGGGAAGGCGGTACATTAGTGGGTAGCCCACTGCAAGGACGTGTTGTGGTTGTCGATGATGTGATTACGGCAGGTACGGCAATTCGTGAGTCGATGGAAATCATCAAACAGCAAAAAGCAACGTTGAGTGGCGTGTTGCTGTGTTTAGACCGCCAAGAAAAAGGGAAAGGTGAAATTTCTGCGGTGCAGGAAGTGGAACGTGACTATGGATGTAAAGTGTATTCGATCATCACAATGAGCGATTTAATTACATATTTAGCGGAAAAAGAAGATATGCAACAGCATCTTGCTGCGATGAAAGCGTATCGTGAGCAGTATGGAATTTAATTGAAAAAAAGCCCTCGCCCAATAATGGGCGGGGTGAGTAGTATAAATAAGCGGTTATTGTAACTGAGCCAAAATTAAAGGCCAGCGAGCTTCGAACTCTACCGTTGGACGGTAACGAAACTCAGAACGTACGAAGCGGGACAGCATACCTTCACAGAAGGCTAATAGTTGAGAAGCTAATAGTGATTCGTCATGGATAAAGCCTTGTCCATCACGAATTTTTTTCTCTTTTAATACTTGTCGCAGCTGTGATTCGATACGTTCGAATAATTGGTTAATGCGCCCTTGCAGCCTATCTTGCTCGAACATTAGCGCATGACCCGTCATTATACGCGTTAATCCAGGGTTTTTCTCTGAGAAACCTAAAATTAGCGCTAAAACCAGTTTAATTCGGACAAGTGTATCTTTTTCGTCCGTTAAAATCAGGTTGATGCGGGAAACAAGTGAATCTTCAATAAATTCAATTAAGCTGTCGAACATCTTCATTTTGCTTGGAAAATGACGATATAGCGCAGCTTCTGAAACACCAACTGTTGCAGCGAGTTTTGCCGTTGTAATACGCTGGCTGCCATCGCTACTTTCTAACATTAACGCAAGAGCCTGCAAAATCTCATCACGTCTGTTACGTTTTTGTATTGTATTCTCTGCCATGTCTGATAAGACCCCTGCTAAAACAGCAAGACAAACTATCCAAAATTTCGCTCTGAGTAAAGTCACACTCAGAATAAAACAGGTTTAAAATATGTAGAGATTATAATCAAATCTAATCCATTCACGAGGTACAAAAATACCTTACTGATTGTTTTTATTCATAAATATAGACGCTTGTAGGGCGCCTATATTCGGTATTTCAACGTGAATAGGTTCGACTTATTGTCGGCCCATTATTGGCGGCCAGAATGGCCGAAACCACCTTCACCGCGTTCACTCGCGTCAAAGTCATCCACAATATTGAATTGTGCCTGAACAACAGGAACAAAGACCATTTGTGCCATACGCTCACCCGGTTCAACGGTGAATGCTTTGTCGCTACGGTTCCATACTGACACCATCAGTTGGCCTTGGTAGTCTGAGTCGATTAAACCAACCAAGTTACCCAGTACTACACCATGCTTATGACCTAAACCTGAACGTGGCAGAATTACTGCGGCAAGTTGCTCGTCTGCAATATGGATAGCTAGACCTGTTGGGATCAATTCAGTTTGACCCGGTGCTAAATCGATAGGTGCATCAATACATGCACGTAAATCTAAACCCGCAGAGCCAGTGGTTGCGTAAGTTGGCAGTGGAAACTCATTCCCAATACGTGCATCAAGAATTTTCAGATCGATCTTTTTCATAACGTTGGAGTATCTCGTCAAGTAAATGGTGGCTTAATTCAATTTTACTACTGTGTGGTAATCGAACATCACCGTGGGCATCAAATAGATGTAGTGCATTGTTATCACTATTAAAGCCATTATCCGCTAAGGAAACGTCATTCGCACAAATTAAATCAAGTTGCTTTTGTTGGCGCTTTTGTCGTGCATATTCTTCGACATTTTGGGTCTCTGCCGCGAAACCGACTACATAAGGGCGATTTTGCGTCAGTTTTCCTACACTTGCCACAATGTCAGGGTTTTGTACAAGGGTAATGGAAACTTCATTCCCTTGTTTCTTAATTTTATTCTCAGCGACGGTTTTAGCTCGGTAATCTGCAACCGCAGCACAGCCGATAAAAATATCTTGCTCAGTAATAGACTGGTGTACTTGTTCATACATCTCAAGGGCGCTCGTCACGTTAATGCGGTTTACACCATTCGGTGTTGCCAAATTAACAGGACCTGCGACGAGAGTGACGTTCGCTCCGCGTTCACTGGCAGCTTGCGCGATGGCAAAACCCATTTTCCCAGAACTATGATTACTGATAAAGCGTACAGGATCCAAATCTTCACGGGTTGGACCTGCCGTAACCATGATTGAAATCCCCTGTAGGTCTGAACGTGATTGCTGACCTAAACATGATTGAAAGTGCTTACCAGCCAATTTCACGATAGCTAATGGGTCAATCATACGCCCTGGCCCCACATCACCACATGCTTGGCTGCCTTCATCAGGACCCCAAATCATACACTGGCGTTGTTGCAGTCTGATTAAATTATCCTGTGTTGCTGCAGCGCGATACATTTGTTGATTCATTGCAGGCACGACGGCAATAGGCGCCGCAGATGCAAGACAAACGGTCGTAAGTAAATCATTCGCCATGCCAGCGCTTAATCGTGCGATTAAATCGGCAGTAGCTGGCGCTAAAATAATTATATCAGCCCATTTTGCCAATTCAATGTGACCCATTGCGGCCTCAGCGGCAGGGTCTAGCAAATCATCAGCGACCGGATAACCGGAAACGGCTTGCAAAGTAAGAGGTGTAATGAACGCTTTTGCCGCAGGTGTCATGACAACACGTACAGATGCCCCTTCATCACGCAGTCGGCGAGTGAGTTCAGGGATTTTATAAGCGGCTATTCCACCACTGATACCAAGAACAATTCGCTTACCTAATAATGAGTTAACTGAAGTTTGTTGAGTCATGGTCTCTGTCCGATTTGGTCAACATGGGGGGCATCTTACCATATCAATGAGCTTGGTGAGAGAGCCGATTTTGTATCCCGATGCTATTTTTGCGAAGCGCTACGCAAAGGCTAGTTTATATGATTGCCCTGTGTATGTTGGTTGACTACAAAGAGGGCAACGACGTGAAAGAGGATGAGTCGATGCACGAATACATGGAGCTTTTACCACGAGAAAAAATGTTGGCATATGGAGCTGCATCATTATCTGATGCAGAGTTATTAGCTATTTTCTTACGTACAGGAACACGAGGTGAACCCGTTTTACAGCTTGCTCAGCGTTTACTTCATGAGTTTGGTTCACTCTATCTATTAGTGCAAGCTGACTACGCAAAGCTGATTGAATGCAAAGGCTTGGGGGCTTGTAAATTAAGTCAGTTGCAAGCCGCTAGCGAACTCGCAAGGCGTTGTTTTTCTGCGCAAGTGCTTTGTGATGACATCATGGATAACCCCAATACATTGAAATCGAGGTTGCTTGAATTGTTTTCAGGGCAGGAGCGAGAGGTTTTCATGGTGCTATTTTTGAATAACCAGCATCAGGTGATTTGCCAGGAAGAGATGTTTAAAGGCACTATCAATCGCGTTGAAGTGCATCCAAGAGAAATTATCCGGTTTGCCATGAAAATGAATGCCAGAGCGATAGTGCTTGCTCATAATCACCCATCAGGAAACCCTGAGCCAAGCATGGCAGATAAGTACGTTACTGAGAAAATTCAGAGTGCTTGTGACATGATGGGGATTAAATTACTTGATCATTTTGTGGTTGGACACAAATCTTGCACCTCATTTGCCGAGCGCGGATGGCTGTAAAATTATTTTTTGACTAAAAAATGACAACTTTTGCTGTGTTGGGCTTGAGTGAAAACGATTGAAAGCGTATACTACGCCACCTTTAAGGATCTCGGGTTTGACGAGAAGAGCCTATCTCAGTAAATTTTTTTGCTAAGATAAAGATATTTTGTTGATCACTTAAAAGTTTGCTGAGATGGGCTCCTAAGCCTGACGAGGCAGTCAAGCCCAGAACAAAAAAGCTCGAGCTGATTAGATTTTTGGAGAATAGACATGTCACGAGTCTGCCAAGTTACCGGCAAGCGTCCAATGAGCGGTAACAACCGTTCACACGCATTAAACGCGACCAAACGTCGTTTTTTGCCAAACCTGCACTCTCACCGTTTCTGGGTTGAGTCTGAGAAACGTTTCGTAACACTGCGTGTATCTGCTAAAGGTATGCGTGTTATCGATAAAAAGGGTATTGATGCTGTTCTTGCTGAACTGCGTACCCGCGGTGAGAAGTACTAAGGAGCTAAAAAATGGCTAAAGGTATTCGCGAGAAAATCAAGCTGGTTTCTTCTGAAGGTACAGGTCACTTCTATACCACTACGAAGAACAAGCGCACAATGCCAGAAAAACTGGAACTGAAAAAATTCGATCCAGTTGTTCGTAAGCATGTGATCTACAAAGAAGCAAAAATCAAATAATTTTGCTTTCTGCGTACGAAGAACCCAGCTTAGGCTGGGTTTTTTTATGTCAAAAATTAGCCATAAAGTGGCTATCCATAGGGATATTGATTAAAAACTATAACCATTAATCTGAACGTAGTAACATGTTCAGTATTCATGGAATTAATAACGCATTTTATTGTCAAATATCCATATCAATTTATCTACTAGACCTGATTAAGAGCTCCTGGTGAAAAAACAGTATAAAAAAATTCTTGTAATCAAGATGCGGTTTCATGGTGACATGCTACTGACGACGCCTGTTATCAGCTCATTGAAGCAAAATTATCCTGATGCTCAGATTGATGTTTTGCTTTATCAGGACATCATTCCCATTTTGTCGGAAAACCAAGAGATCCATACACTATATGGCATGAAAGGTAAGAAAAGTGGTGGTTTGAGTAAAGCCTGCAACTTTTTAAGTCTACTGTTTAAATTACGTCGTAATCAGTATGATTTAGTGGTTAACCTTGCCGACCAATGGATGGTTTCGTTACTCGTTCGCGCGATTCCCGCAGAAACTAAGATTTCACACGATTTCGGTCATCGTGATTCGAAATTTTGGCGAAATAGCTTTACGCATCTCACTCCTCCTGAAGGAGAGCATGTTGTTTTAAATAATCTTTCTGTATTAAAACCGTTAGGGATCCAAGAATTCAAAACAGACCTAACCATGTCTTATGCGGAAGATGATTGGAAAAAAATTGATCAAAGACTGTTAGACCTTGGCGTTCACAGTAGCTATGTCGTGATCCAGCCTACTGCCCGACAAATTTTTAAATGTTGGGATAATGAAAAATTCTCAGCCGTCATTGATGCGTTGCAGTCTCGTGGCTATCAAGTGGTATTAACATCGGGCCCAAGCAAAGAAGACTTAGCGTGTGTGAATGAAATTGCGGAGAATTGCCAAACCAAGCCAACGACTGAGCTTGCAGGAAAAACATCTTTCCCTGAATTAGGCGCATTAATTGCGCATGCTGCCCTTTTTATTGGTGTCGATTCTGCACCGATGCATATTGCTGCCGCGGTTAAAACTCCCATCGTTTGCTTATTTGGTGCCACTAACCATATTTTCTGGCGTCCATGGAGCGATAATGTGGTGAAATTCTGGGCGGGGGACTATGAAAATATGCCACCTAGAGATGAGCTAGACCGCAATAAAAAATATCTCTCCGTGATCCCTGCGAGTGATGTGATTGAAGCAACAGAGCAAATGCTGCCGATGAATATGCGCTCCATGATGGGAAGGTACTAAGATGGTGTTGGCATTTTGTCTGTATAAATATTTTCCATTTGGAGGGTTACAACGCGACTTTTTACGTATCGCGATGGCTTGCCAAGCTCGTGGACATCAGATTCGTGTTTATACCCAGTCATGGGAAGGTGAACGCCCAGAACATTTTGAAATTATTATTGTTCCTACTAGTTCAGGCACTAACCATGGACGAAATGCCCAATATTGTGAATGGGTAATGGCACATCTGAAGCAACATCCTGTAGATAGAATTGTTGGCTTTAATAAAATGCCTGAGCTGGATGTATATTTTGCTGCGGATGTTTGTTATGCGCAAAAAGTGGCTGAAGAAAAAGGCTTTTTCTATAAGCTGACTCCACGCTATAAACATTATGCTGCTTTTGAAAAAGCGGTCTTCCAAAAAGGAAAGGCAACGCAGCTCATGATGCTCACTCCTCATCAAATTACCCATTTTGAAAAGCACTATGGAACGGAAAGTGACCGTTTTCACATGCTGCCTCCGGGTATAGCCGTTGATCGAAAATATGACCAACAGATTGTGGATGCTAAGCGTATTTATCGGGAAAAGAATCAAATTCCAGAGTCTGCATTTTTACTGCTTCAAGTTGGGTCTGATTTTAAACGCAAGGGAGTTGATAGAACTCTTAAGGCGATGGCAGCACTGCCTGAAAACATCAGAAATAACACACTTTTGATGGTGGTAGGGCAAGATAAACCCGGTAAATATCAACGATTAGCGGAAACGTTGGGAATTACTAAACAAGTTTCATTTTTTAGCGGACGCAATGACATTGCGGAGCTAATGGCTGCTGCGGATATTTTGATGCATCCGGCTTATCAAGAAGCGGCTGGGATTGTCCTGCTTGAAGCGATTGTTGCTGGATTGCCAATTATAGTCACTGAAGTGTGTGGTTATGCGTCGTTTATCGACAAAGCACAATGTGGCGTGGTGGTTAATGAGCCGTTTGAACAGGCAGTTTTAAATCAGGCGCTATGCGATAGTCTGCAAGATACACAAAAACGAACTCAGTGGGTAAACAATGCTAAATACTATGCGGATACAGAAGATCTGTATAGTTTACCGGAAAAAGCGGCCGATATTATTTTAGGATGCTCTAATGGTTGAGTTAAAAGCACCTTTTAACGAATTATGGAAAGATAAAGACCCATTTGTTGAAACAGATAAACTGGATGGCGAAGTCTTTCGTGCATTGGAAACGCGCAGAACATTGCGTTTCCAGCTTGATGATAAAAGCTATTTTATTAAGATTCATTATGGCACGACGCTAAAAGAGGTTTTGAAGAATTTATTTTCATTCCGTTTACCTGTTTTAGGTGCAGATCGTGAATGGAATGCAATTCATCGATTAACTGAAGCTGGCGTTGATACCATGAACGGGCGTGCTTTTGGGCAAAGAGGGTGGAACCCACTTCGACGTCATTCATTTATTATTACTGAAGACCTCACTCCAACAGTGAGTTTAGAAGATTACTGCGCTAATTGGGCAACTCAACCGCCTAAATTCAGAACTAAGCAAATGTTGATCCAGCGAGTTGCCGAGATGGTACGTAAGATGCATCGCATCGGCATTAATCACCGCGACTGTTATATTTGCCATTTCTTACTGCATCTACCGTTCACAGAAAATCTACACGATTTAAAAATTTCAGTTATCGATTTGCATCGCGCACAGCTACGGTCGTCAGTTCCTACCCGTTGGCGAAATAAGGATTTAATTGGTTTATACTTTTCGTCACTAGAAATCGGCTTAACTCAACGAGATATTTTCCGGTTTATGAAGGTTTATTTTGAAATGCCGCTGCGTGAGATTTTGAAGAAAGAGCAACGATTAATACAAATCTCTGAGCAAAGAGCAGAAAAAATTCGCCAAAGAAGTTTAAAATATCGTTTATAAAAGATACTCAATATTAGCATCATAGACAGTTATTCAAACATTGTGATTGATTAGGTAAAAGGTAACGACATGATAAACAATGATATGATTAAATCATTGATAAAAATAAACGATAATCAAAACAGTGAAGATAGTTATTTTCACATTGGCTATGGTGTTGATGAGAAGTTTTTATACGGTGTCGGTACGTCAATTGCATCGGTTCTTCTCAATAATCAAGAAACAAATTTCCATTTTCACCTTTTTGTCGATAATTTGCCTGATGAAAAACTATTCCGTGGATTAGTCGAAAATACTCCACATAAGTTAACTATTTACTTTATTGATAACGAAAAATTTAAGCAGCTGCCGCTTCCATCTAAAGCGTGGAGCCATGCAATCTATTTTAGATTGCTCATTATTTCATATCTTTCGGATACCATTGATAACTTGTTATATCTTGATGCTGACATCATTTGTAAAGGTAATATGGCAGAGTTAAAGACTTTACAATTTGGTGAAAATACCTTTGTTTATGCAGTGAAAGATAAATTCTGTAGTGAAAAACAGCGTTTATCGATCGATATGAGCAAGTATTTTAATTCAGGTTTTTTATATATGTCTCTCAAGTATCTGGCTGAGAGCGATATTCCAAATAAAGTTATTGAGTTAGTTGAAAAAAATGATTTCTCACATCCGGACCAAGATGCATTAAACGTTTTACTCAACGATAAGTTAGTCAATATTAGTGAAAACTATAATTATATGTTTTCTCTTGATTGGTATATTACGAGTAAAGGGCATCTGACTAAGATCCCTGATAGTGTGGTTTTTATTCATTTTGTGGGGCTAACCAAGCCTTTCCATGAGTGGGCAAATTTCTATGAAGAATACGATTATTTAGAGCGTGCCCGCAAGAATTCACCTTGGAAAGATATACCTTTATTAAAGCCAGAAGGCTATAAACAGTTATCTCGTAAGAAATCTCATCTAAGAAAAAATGGTAAATATCTTCAGTTTATTATGACGACAATTCAATACTTAATGAAAAAAGCGTCCCATTAGTTAGGTATTGTATTAAAAAGGCCATCAATGTAGATGGCCTTTTTCGTATCATTTTTTCACTAAAACGTTATTTATCAAGATCGCGGTGAGTATGTTGTACAAAATAAAGATATCTAAGAAGATAAATTCAAATAGGCAATAGACCAAAAAGTAGCCAATTGATGAAACGAATATACCGACATTAAGGATGTCTTTCTTTTGTTTAAAACTGTGTAAAAGATCTTTCATATTGAAAATAAAAGCTACGCAGAATAGAAATAATCCAATATAACCAATGCTGTATGCAATATTCAGGAAGAAAGGTTCATCATTATTGTGAGTCATCATTTTTTTCTTTTCTGAATAGCCTGATGCACTTTTGATAGGTTTTACATTATGGTCATTCAAGTAATTATTATAAGCTACTCCGCCATATCCAATTCCATGTAAGTTATTTTCTATACTATTCATGATAAGTGGATAACGTACATCAATAATTTGATCTCTGCTTGAGGTGATATTATTCGCACTAATAGTTTGGTTAACTTTATTCTTTACTTGGGGGATGAAGGAATAAGAAGCATAAAGTGTGGCAGATAACAGTAGTGAGCAAATCAGGCTGTAATAACAAAATTTCTTTAGACTAGGTGATAATAGTAGCAATATCAGTGCAGATTCAACGGCGATAGCCAATGCTCCACCGCGGCTGCCAGTATAAAGAACAAAAGTAAACCCTATAATCGAGAGTAAAAATAAAATTATTTTGAAAGAAATGTTCTTCGATATAAAAAAACCAGTTAACACAAATGGAAAAATGAGAGTAGCGTAATGAGCAAACCCATACCTAAGCTGAAGATACATCGGCATATCGCTACCTTTTATAATTTTTAAAACAGGCGTAATAAAAAGAATAAATACTAAGGTGGAAATTAGAGCATATGTAATGATTTTCTGGGATTTACTCTGTTCACTTTGAAATACAATCAAAAATAAAGTTATAACAATAACATAACGCCAATCATCAAATATAGCTTTGAGAGCATCAGTAGTAAAGCCGGAATATGTAAAGAAGGTTGCGCAAAATAAGCACCAAGCTAAAAAAAGGAATAAAAATTTTCGACCGCTAATGAGTCGACGCAGCCCACTAAGTATGTTGGTTTTTTTTGTTGCGGCGGTATAGACAACAAATAAAAAAAGCAGCGCAGCGGAAATATTTAGAATACCTTGTGTATCGTTAGTAAACATCCCAATTATCATTACAAAAAGTAAGAAAAAGGGAGCTTGTTCGCGAAGTTTTTGGGCTATTTTCACAAAGTTACCTGTTGTTTTAAAGTTGTTTATTTCAAGTGATTGTGTTTTATTGAAAGTCAAGATTTGTTCTTTTTCCATAAGGAAAAATAAATCTCTAGAAAATAAATTTGAAGCCGTTCTTTATAGGATAAATATTTTTTAAATAACGCTATAGATTGCTTTATTTGAAAGGCTTCAGATTTCGATAGCTTTTCTCCAGTATTCTTGGATATTGACTTTTTCAGTAAGTGAAATGCTTCAGATTGTGATTTTGCCAACATTTTTGCTACTAGAGGGCCTTTAATAAGAGCAATAAATGACAAGGTAGCCATAACATAAATAAGACTGTTAATATCACTTCGTCTAAAGGTTTGCGTGATACTAGTTTCATTTACTCGATAATGAATTAACGTTTTATTGATGCTATAGATATTTTTACTTTCTAAATAAAGAAAGGGAGTAGTTGCCATATCTTCATACAAAATACCGACAGGATAATGAATACCTACCTCTTTAAATAGAGTACTTCGATATACCCTTGACCATGCAAACCACTTTTTATTATTAAAAACAGGCTTCAAATCATGATAGGTCGTTATTTTCACGGCGCCAGAAAAGCTACTCGTTTTTATTTTATTTTTTATATCTGGATGTGAATCCTCAAATTTTAGTGTGTCAAATTCAATGAGGTCATAATCTGATGAAGATATTATTGGCCTTATTTCATGATAAAATTGACTGTTTAGAAAATCATCAGCATCTAAGAAGGCAATATACTCTCCTGAACTTAGGGATATCCCATGATTTCTTGCTTTTGATAGCCCCCCATTGTCTCTTTTTACATACAGTATATTTAGATGAGTATATTGGTTGATTTTATTAAAAATAACCTGCTCGCTACTATCTGTTGAACCATCATTGATGATGACCAATTCGACTTCATTATCCATAAATGAAATAACTGAAGATAAACATTCATCAATATATTTTTCGCTATTATAACATGGAACGATAACAGATAACTTAATGTTTTTCATCGAAAAATGCCAATATGTAATTATTAACTGTTACGAGGATGAGCGTCATTCATATAGTGGCGTCAAGATAGCCAAATAGAATATTTATTCGGTCACCCTTGTTAGTAAGTTTATCAATCTGTGCTCTTTGATTAATAGGGCTTATGGTATAACAATGGTTATCCATGTTATAGGGGTAATATGTGATTATTAACCAAGTTTTTTGCCAAATTGAGAAAAAATAATGCCAGAACTTCCCGAAGTTGAAACCAGTCGCCGAGGTATTGAACCACATTTAGTCGGCAATACAATTAGTTATGCCGTTGTGCGTAATGAACGGTTACGTTGGCCGGTAAGTGAACAAATCATGCGTTTATCTGATGAAACCGTGATTAGTGTTCAACGACGGGCAAAATACCTACTGATTGAACTGCGCAAAGGTTGGATTATTGTCCATTTAGGAATGTCTGGCAGTGTGCGAATTCTAACGGAAGAGATAACCGAAGGGAAACATGACCATGTAGACCTTATCTTGGGTGACGGTAAAGTACTGCGCTACACTGACCCTCGACGCTTTGGTGCATGGCTTTGGTGCGATGATTTAGCGTCTAGCTCCGTTCTCGCCCATTTAGGTCCTGAGCCTCTCTCCGATGAATTCAATCCTAAATATCTCTTTGATTTAGCAGCTAAACGTAAGGTTGCGGTCAAACCTTGGTTGATGGACAACAAAATCGTTGTTGGGGTAGGGAATATCTACGCTAATGAAGCGCTTTTTGCATCAAGAATCTCCCCAGAAAAGCTGACTAACACACTGACACTCAATGAAATTACCGAACTGGTTACGCAGATTAAAAAAGTGCTGCAACGTTCAATAGAGCAAGGTGGAACCACTCTCAAAGACTTTTTACAGTCAGACGGAAAACCGGGTTACTTTGCTCAAGAGTTATTTGTGTATGGAAAAAAAGGTGAGCCTTGCTCTTTATGCGGAACCCAGATTGAGAGCATCAAACAAGGACAGAGGACAACCTTTTATTGCCCTCAATGTCAGAAGTAATTGCTAGATTTTGTTGAGTTTTTTCAACATAGCCTCAGCAACTATAGGCGGTAAAAACGACGAAATATCTCCATCATGAAGCGCGACATCCTTAATTAATGAGGATGAAACGAAAGATAAGCTTTGTGATGGAAGTAAAAATACTGTTTCTAGCTCAGGAACAAAATGGCGGTTCATATTAGCCAGTTGCCATTCATATTCAAAATCTGCCACTGAACGTACGCCACGAATTAAAATATTCGCATTATTTTTCTGTGCAAAATTCGCCATTAACTCAGAAAAGCCAACCACTTCGACATTCCCTAAGTGAGCTGTAACTTGCTTCGCGAGCTCAACACGCTCTTCCAGATTAAACATAGGGCTTTTGCGTTGACTATTTGCGATAGCGAGCAAAACATGGTCAAACATCGCGGCAGCACGGGTGACGATATCGACGTGTCCAGAGGTAATCGGGTCAAAGGTTCCCGGATAAATAGCTTTATGGGTCATGATATTGCTATCTCTTTGTTTATTATTGCTTATCCTAATATATCGATAGGAATAAGTGACGGTGAAATCCACATTAACGGCAATTGCGTTCTCTTGCAACAATCACTGGTAAGCATCCATTTATTTTAAGTCTCATTTTAGGCACAGATTCTACACACTTTCAGTAATGGTTTATGGTAAGATACCGCCAATTTTGGTAAGTGAATCAGATCGAATGTTATTGCGTGTATATCAGGTACTTCTTTATCTCATCCAGCCATTGATTTGGATACGCTTATTATTGCGTAGCCGTAAAGCCCCTGCGTATCGCAAACGCTGGGGGGAACGCTATGGTTTTTGTGGTGGCAAAGTTGTTCCTAAAGGTATTTTATTACACTCAGTTTCTGTGGGGGAAACCCTTGCGGCAGTACCGTTAGTGCGTGCACTTCGCCATCACTATCCATCACTCCCTATCACTGTGACAACAATGACGCCAACCGGGTCAGAGCGTGTTCAGTCGGCATTTGGTGACGATATTAGTCACGTTTATCTCCCTTATGATTTACCAGGCTCAATGAGCCGTTTCCTTAATCAAGTTGATCCTAAACTGGTGATTATTATGGAAACAGAACTCTGGCCAAATATGATCAACCAATTGCATAAGCGTAATATTCCATTAGTTATCGCGAATGCTCGGTTATCTGAACGCTCTGCTGCGGGTTATCAAAAGCTTGGTAGCTTTGTGAAGCGTATGCTGCAAAATGTCACGATGGTGGCAGCTCAGCATCAAGAAGATGGTGAACGTTTTATTCAATTAGGGTTAAGACGTAAGCAGTTAGAAGTGACGGGAAGCTTAAAATTTGATATTTCCGTTACCCCTGAATTGGCTGTTAAAGCGATTACCTTACGCAGGCAGTGGGCCGCACATCGCCCTGTATGGATTGCGACAAGCACCCATGAAGGTGAAGAAGCCATTGTTTTACAAACTCACCAACAGTTGTTGAAAAAATTTCCCAATTTATTACTCATTTTAGTTCCAAGGCATCCAGAACGTTTCGTAAAAGCGGAAGAGTTGACGCAAAAAGCAGGGCTAAGCTTCATTCGTCGTAGTAGTGGCGTTATCCCATCTCTAGAAACCCAAGTGGTTATTGGCGATACGATGGGGGAATTGATGTTGCTGTACGGAATTGCAGATATTGCTTTCGTTGGCGGGAGCTTAGTTGAAACGGGCGGTCATAATCCACTTGAAGCAGCTGCGCATGCATTACCTGTTTTGATGGGACCACATACCTTTAATTTTAAAGATATTTGCGCGAAATTAACCCAAGCAGATGGGTTGATCACTGTGACGGACAGCGAATCACTGGCTCAAGCCGTCACGAGCCTGCTATCCGATGAAGATTATCGACTGTATTATGGTCGACATGCCGCAGAAGTATTACATGAAAACCAAGGTGCATTGCAGCGTTTACTTAAATTGTTGCAGCCTTATTTACCTCCTAGAGAACAGTAATATTCAGCAAAATATTGATAACTTGAATATTACTATAATGAGTAATAACAATTTCTCTCATTTCTGATTATTTTGTTTAAACTATAGTAAACTACCCAGTCACGTTTTTGCATACTCAGCCGAGCGAGAGGTAGCACTCTACAAGCTTGACGTAAAATAATGCGTATTTCCCTTTAACTTTATTGATAAATTTCGCTGAAAAAAGAATGCCGACAACCAATCAACCAACTTCAAATAAGTATGTGTATCTTTGGATCATTGGCTATGCCATTGCCTGGATCCTTGCGAGTTTCTTTTTTGACCCGACCGTTCCTTACGATACGGTCGAAGCCGTTAACTGGGGAATGAATGGTGAGTGGGGCTCCCCAAAAAATCCGTGGTTTGTCGGTACGATGATGTGGCCTGCCATCCATTTGGGAATTTCTTATAGTTTCTATTGGTATTTAAGCCATTTTATCGGTATTGGATTTGGGTTACTTGGGGTATGGAAACTTGCCTATCGGTTAACAGGGCGCCGTGACCTTGCATGGTTTGCGATGCTGATGATGAATTTATCAGGCGTCATTAATTTCGATATTATTCCTTATAATGATAACTATATTTTAGTGACATTCTGGCCTTGGGTGATTTACTTATTTCTGCGTGCCGTCGAAGATAACCCACTGTGGTGGCTACCTTTTGCTTTAGTGACTGGTCTGGCAACAATGGGGAAATACTCCACGCTTGCTTTAGTCGGCTCCGTTTTCTTACTCACCCTTTTTGTGAAACAAGCGCGCCAAAGCTATCGCCATCCGGTGTTTTATTTAGCGATAGCACTGTGGTTTTCGATGATCTTGCCAAACTTCTTCTGGTTGATGGCGAGTGATTTTTCAGCCTTTAAATGGGTAGATTCGCAAATTGACCCCGGTTTTAACTTACATACCACGGAAGCTGCGTTAAGTGTGTTTTACCCGCTGATTATCGCAGCAATTATCTTATATTGCTGTGGCGGAAAAATCGGTTGGCCGAAAGCCTTATCGAACCGCATGGCAAACTTCATTATTTTATTTCCATTAGCCGTGATTTACGGTTGGTTCTCGTTCCATGATGGTGGGCGAATTACTGAGTGGTTACAGCCATTTATGATGGCCTGTGCGCCTTTATTTGTTGGCTCAATCACTGTAATGCCGAAAAAATCACTGAAAAAACCGTTGATTGGTTTGGCAGTGGTTGGCGTCTTAATGGTATCGGGCTATCTCATTGTTCAAGCTGGGAATATTCGAGGAGCAGGTCAGAAGTTTATTGGCGTGAAAACCTTAATTGCTGAAGGTGAACAGCGCTGGTATCAACGTTACGGAACGCCAGTCAAATATGTTGGCGGTGAGGATAACCTACATCAATGGTTTATTATCTATGCCCAAGATAGACCGCATGTTATCCAGCCTTGGACGCTAGAAAATCATATGCCGCCGAATGTGTACAATCGTGATATCACCGAAGCAGAAATTCGTGAGTATGGTGCTATTTTATTAGGGCGCAAATATGATGATTGTGCCCACGAAGATTTCGCTAAAGTGCGTAAATTCTGGCCACAATTTACGATCGAAAAAGAAGATGTAATTTATCGCTCTGAACCGGATGCTGAGCCGAAAACCATGTGTTTTGGGTTTATTGCCCCAGAGAAAAAATAAATCTTTTATACAGTGAAAAAATAATTAAGCGGTCAAATGACCGCTTAATTATTATGGGAGATAGGCTTTAGATAATACTCTGAGTGGGCTATAACTCGGTGCACAGTTGTTGGAAGACCACATCAGCTTTAATGCTATCCATTCTATTATCTACGCTTTTTATCTCATTTTGGTCTTTTCCATAACCACCAATTAAACCGGGGTTTGTTGGACCAAACAGCGTAAAATTCGGTTTATCCAGCGCGGCGGTTAAATGGCTTAAACCTGTATCGACAGAAACTACTGCCTTTGCGTCTGCAATCTGTTGCGCGACTTGTGCCAGCGTTAATTTTGGTAAAACTTCAACAAAATCAAAACCCTCAGCTAGCCTCATCGCTCGTTGATGCTCATGCTCTGCACCCCAAGGGAGCTTCACTCTCAGCCCAGTTTCCTTCATTAACTGAATCAGTTCACGCCAATGAGACTCAGGCCAATGCTTATCGTCGCGGGTTGTGGAGTGCAAAAACAGCACATAGGGCGCTTCGGTTTCGTCGGCAGATTGCAAGAAATGGCGAGCAATCGCGTAATCGCCTTGGGTTCTAGGGCAAGTGTACCCGAGGCTTTTAGCAAATAATTGGCGAATACGTTCTACCGCATGTTGCTGTTTACTAATGGAATAACGATGGTCGTAGAAGAAGCTAGCAATCGGCTCGCGGATACTATGGCGGTCATAACCATGTTTAGAACCGAGAGCAAGGCGAGTGACTAGCAACGCACTCTTAAGTAACCCTTGCGCATCAATCACTGCATCGTAGTGGATTTCCTGTAGTTGGCGACGAAATGCCGCACGTTCAGCACGAATTGGCGCAGCAAACCAATTTTTTCGCCAGCGACGGATTGCCACAGGGATGACTTTATTCACCGCACTATGCCATGTAGGGATTTGAGCAAACCCCTCTTCGACGACCCAATCAAATTGAATATTCGGTATTGCTGCCTGCGCATCGGTTAATGCAGGCAGAGAGTGCAAAACATCTCCCATAGATGATGTTTTTACTAATAACACTCTCATTATTTAATACCTATATTTAAACGCGTGAGGGCATCCAGTACCATTTGCGGTTGAATATCAATTAAGCTCTGGTGATAGCCACTTTCGCCGTCACCTTTACGTACTTTGTGGTAACCCGTTATCAGCCGGATCACTTCCGCTTTATCGGACAGTGGTGGGGTAAAGTCAGGGCTGCTTGGGCCATATAGTGCGACTAACGGCTTATCGAGAGCTGCAGCCACATGCATTAAGCCAGAATCATTACTCACTACGGCTTGGCAAGCGTCAATAAGATTAACGGCTTGTTCTAACGACGTTTTTCCTGCGAAATTGAGGCAGTAATGACGAGCGTCGTCAGTCAAACTTTGGCGGATTTCTTCGCCTGCTTCATGGTCTTTTTGAGAGCCAAATAACAGGACTTGGTAGCCTTGCTCGCTGATTAGTTTTTGAGCTAACGCTGCATAGTGATAGTGTGGCCAACGTTTTGCAGGACCAAATTCAGCGCCTGGGCAGAAACCAATAATTGGGCGAGAAAAATCAATATTAAATTGACTAATAGTATCACTAACTTGTTGTTTATCAGTGACTAACCTAGGCCATAGAATTGGGGCGGGAATATCATTGGCAGATTTGATGAGCTGCTTGTCATACGCCAATGCTACGTAGCGTTGCACCATCAGCGGAAATGCTTGTTTATCTAATGGGCGTAAATCATTGAGCAGCCCATAACGCATTTCACCACGCCACCCCGTTCTTTTGGCGATTTTAGCAAAGAACGGCACCAGAGCAGATTTCAAGGAATTAGGTAAAACAATCGCCTGATCGTACCCATTTTTCCGCAAATTGATGCCTAATTGACGACGTTCGCCAATTTCGAGCTTTCCATGGCCTAATGGCATGGAAATCGCTTCAGACACTTCGGGCATTTTCGCCAATAACGGACGGCACCAATCCGGTGCCATCACATCTATCTGAGCATGAGGATGCAGCGCCTTGATCGTACGATAAAGGCTCTGAGACATCATCATATCCCCTACCCATGAGGGGCCAATTACTAATATTTTCATAGGCTCAATTTTCATAGGTACTGTTTTCATAGGCACTGTTTTCATAAAAGACGATTACGCGTCTTTATTCAGCCATTGCATATATTCGGTTACGCCTTCAGCAACGGTTTTAAACGGTGAGGTGTAACCTGCGGCACGTAATTTAGTCAGATCCGCTTGAGTAAAGCTTTGGTAGCGGCCTTTTAATTTCTCAGGGAATTCAATGTATTCGATAGACACATTTTTATCTTTATGGAATTCAGTGACGGCATCGGCAACGGCTTGGAATGATTCCGCGCGACCTGTACCACAGTTGAAAATGCCAGAAACATTATTTTCCCAGAACCATAAATTCACCGCTGCCACATCGCCAACGTAGATGAAATCACG
Source organism: Providencia sp. wls1922 (assembly GCF_009706505.1). Taxonomy (NCBI): domain Bacteria; kingdom Pseudomonadati; phylum Pseudomonadota; class Gammaproteobacteria; order Enterobacterales; family Morganellaceae; genus Providencia; species Providencia sp. wls1922. The sequence continues at coordinate 24,039 of NZ_WLUG01000105.1, forward strand.
GCGGAAAGTGTCGCTTCCTTCAAACAGTTTCGGGGTTTGCCCTTCATTAATTTGTTTGTTTAAGTGGTAAGCCACGCTCGCCATGCTGCCTTTATGGTTTTCATTTGGTCCATAAACGTTGAAATAGCGGAAGCCACACACTTGAGACTGAGCTTCAGGCATGATGCTGCGGACATATTGGTCGAATTGGAATTTAGAGTAGCCGTATACGTTCAGTGGTTTTTCAAATTCACGTTCTTCGATGAAATTATCGCTACGTCCGCCGTATGTCGCTGCGGAAGAGGCATACAGGAAAGGAATTTCACGTTCTAAACAGTAATGCAGCAGTTCTTTAGAAAATTGATAGTTATTATCCATCATATACTTACCATCCCACTCAGTGGTGGATGAGCAAGCACCTTCATGGAAAACAGCGTCAATATCGCCAAAATCATCACCCGCAATAACGCTCACGATAAAGTCTTCTTTATCCATGTAATCGGCGATATCGAGGTCAACAAGGTTGGCAAACTTAGTACCATCTTTCAGGTTATCCACCACCAGAATATCGGTGCGACCCATTTCATTCAGGGCTTTAATAATATTGCTGCCAATAAAACCAGCTCCGCCAGTGACTACGATCATCGTGAATACCTCAAGTGGGTTAAGAATAAATAGATACAAAATTGGGGTCTATAATAACACCTCTTTGTGCAGACAACAGTATATCGACCAGATAATTGTCCTAGTTGTCATACCTCTTTAAAGGGCATTATCGTGATCTTGCCTACAAACTTAACTTATTTGCTCACCAGATATCGCTAGTTCTAGTGACTATTATTAAACTCTGTAAACAACTTCTTTACAGGAACAAATCATGTCAGAACAATTTTACCAGCAGATTAAACAACAATTGGTGCAAATAGAAGCTGAAGGCTTGTTTAAACATGAACGCATTATTACGACCTCTCAAGACGCGGATATTGAAATCCAGGGTGGACAGCGCGTTATTAACTTCTGTGCAAATAACTATTTAGGCTTAGCCAATCATCCCGCGCTGATTGAAGCGGCAAAACAGGGTATGGATAGCCATGGCTTTGGTATGGCATCGGTTCGCTTTATTTGCGGTACCCAAGACAGCCATAAAGTTCTTGAAAAGAAAATCGCGGATTTCCTTGGAATGGAAGATGCGATTCTCTATTCCTCTTGTTTTGATGCCAATGGCGGGCTTTTCGAAACGCTACTGGGGCCAGAAGACGCCATTATTTCTGATGCACTAAACCACGCATCCATTATTGACGGTGTTCGCCTGTGTAAAGCCCAGCGCTATCGCTACAGCAATAACAATATGACGGAATTAAAACAGCGCCTTGAAGAAGCGAAAGCTGCGGGTGCGCGTCATATTCTGATTGCGACTGACGGTGTTTTCTCGATGGATGGTGTGATTGCTGACTTGAAAACTGTCTGTGACCTTGCAGATGAATATAACGCATTGGTCATGGTAGATGACTCTCATGCTGTTGGTTTTGTTGGTGAAAACGGTCGTGGTAGCCACGAGTATTGTCAAGTGATGGGGCGAGTTGACATCATTACAGGTACACTCGGAAAAGCATTAGGTGGTGCATCGGGTGGTTATACTGCCGCCAAAAAAGAGGTTGTCGAGTGGTTACGTCAACGTTCGCGCCCATATTTATTCTCTAACTCTTTGGCACCCGCTATTGTTGCTGCGTCCATTAAGGTGATCGATATGATGACCGAAGGGCAAGAGCGCCGTGAGAAATTGTGGGCTAACGCGAAGTTATTTAGAGAAAAAATGTCTGCGGCAGGATTTACATTAGCAGGCGCCGATCACGCCATCATTCCTGTGATGTTGGGTGATGCCAAAATTGCTCAGCAATTTGCTTCAGAACTATTAAAAGAAGGTATTTATGTCACTGGATTTTTCTATCCGGTAGTTCCGCAAGGACAAGCGCGAATTCGCACGCAAATGTCTGCTGCACACAGCGAAGAGGATATTTTACACGCTGTTGATGCATTCACCCGTATTGGCAAAAAGCTTCAACTAATTTAGTTATAAATTTGATTTTCTTATGAAATTAATGCAGTTGTGAAATTAAAGTGGTCATTAAATTAATGTAATCATAAATAAAAGGTCGCCTATGAAAGCACTGTCCAAATTAAAAGCAGAACCAGGTATATGGATGACAGATGTTCCGAAACCGGAACTGGGACACAATGATGTGATGATTAAAATCCGTAAAACCGCTATTTGCGGTACGGATGTTCATATCTACAACTGGGATGAATGGTCGCAAAAAACGATTCCAGTTCCGATGGTGGTGGGTCATGAATATATAGGGGAAATTGTTGAGATTGGACAGGAAGTTAAAGGGTTTAAAATTGGTGACCGTGTTTCTGGCGAAGGGCATATTACCTGCGGTCATTGCCGTAATTGCCGAGGTGGGCGTACCCACTTATGCCGTAATACCATTGGCGTCGGTGTAAATCGCCCAGGATGTTTTGCTGAGTATTTGGTGATCCCAGCGTTTAACGCCTTTAAAATTCCAGACAATATTCCCGATGAAATTGCAGCAATTTTTGACCCATTTGGTAATGCGGTACATACGGCACTATCGTTTGATTTAGTGGGGGAAGATGTGCTGGTTTCGGGCGCAGGTCCTATTGGTATTATGGCGGCAGCAGTTTGCCGACATGTTGGTGCTCGCCATGTGGTGATCACTGACGTGAATGATTATCGCCTTGAATTAGCGAAAAAAATGGGTGTCTCCCGCGCGGTGAATGTGAGCCGTGAAAATCTTAAAGACGTCATGAATGAACTGGGCATGAAAGAAGGCTTTGATGTGGCGCTAGAAGTTTCAGGGGCGCCCGCTGCTTTCCAAACTATGCTAGATACCATGAATCATGGTGGCAGAATTGCGCTATTAGGTATTCCTCCATCATCGATGGCAACAGACTGGAGCCAAGTTATATTTAAAGGTCTGTTTATCAAGGGAATTTATGGGCGTGAAATGTTTGAAACTTGGTATAAGATGGCGACACTCGTGCAATCAGGCCTCGATTTATCACCAATCATAACTCATGAGTTTTCTATTGATGATTTCCAAAAAGGCTTTGATGTGATGTGCTCAGGGCAGTCAGGAAAAGTGATTTTAAACTGGGATTAATGCAGAATTAGCTTATGAGTTTAAAGGGTTTATTGGCGAAGGCCTTTAAACCCTTTTTTATGTTTAGTCTTACCCGTTATGGTATTTTCTTTTCTGCAATCAGGGGCTGTAGGGTTTTATCTTGATAAATGGCCTCGACCACAAACATGAGTAGCTCAATGCCTTGTAGGCGGGTTGATGGGAGTTCGATATCGCATACACCTAACTCTGCGGGACTGACTGATTTTTCAGGTTGCTCCGCAGCATCGTTGGTCAGTTCTGGCTCCGCAAGAGTTGGTGTCGCATCATCAGAATCTACCGTTGTTTTAGCCGCTTCATGAGGTTTTGCCTCTGATTTGAATGGCATTTTTGTCTCTGGCTTTGTCACTGGCAGAGTTGGATTAACACCTTCAGGTTGCATTCTGAGCGTTTTACGTGGTTCGCCAGTTGCTGGCTGATAGCCGACCAGTGAACTGACAGGCACAAGCTCAATATCAGAGGGAACCAGTGGAATAAATTTTTGTAAGGCGCGCACGGTTGATGGATGCGGGTGACCAATAGCCACCGCGCTGCCATGTTTACGCGCGTAAGCAATGGCTTTATTCAACTGTGTACGGGTTTCTTCTTCAGATTGGTGATTATCAATAAAAATATTGCGCTTCGTAGAGGGAACGCCAAATTCTTTAGCAGCATTCAATGCTTGCGTATTACCAATCGTGACGCTATCCAAGAAAAAGAGGTTCGATTGCGACAGCGAGCGCATCACATTGCGCATCCCAGAAAGGCTGGAGGTCATCTCGCTACCCATATGGTTATTCATTCCTTTAGCGTGAGGAACTCGGCTAATGGCATTTTTGATGATGCGGTCAACCTCTTCAGCACTCATCGAGGGTGCCAAAGTGTCTTTTTCGAGAGGTTGTTTACTCAATGGTTTCATGGGCATATGGATTAAAATATCCCGCCCTTGCTGATAGGCGGTTGCCGCGACTTCAGCACCATGAGGTGAGTTAGGTAAAATAGCAATACTGATGGCGGCCGGTAACGCTAGGATTTGATTATCTTCTTTGGCTCGGTAACCGAAATCATCGATGACAATAGCGAGTTTGGCGGCACTCGCCTGAGAGCTGACCATGATAAGGAGCAGGCTAATCAGTAATTTCATCGGCGAGTGTCTTAACATAATTATTTTCCTAACTTTTTATAGCCTAGCATTTTATAGGTAATGTGAAAGGTGGTTGTGCTACCTTCCTAGCCATGGGCGAGGGTTGACGGTTTTACCTTGTCGGCGAATTTCAAAGTAAAGTGCAGGGCGTTCTTGACCGCCACTACTTCCCACTAACGCAATTGGCTGACCTGCGCGGACTTCTTGTCCCACATTTACCAGCGCACTTTGGTTATAGCCATATAGGCTCATATCCCCTTTACCATGCTCAACGACAACAACCAAACCATAACCTTGAAGCCAGTCAGCGAGTAGTACACGACCATCCGCAATAGCCTTAACTTGGGTGCCTTCATTTGCGGCGATCACCATACCTTTCCAACGTAATTCGCTGGAGATCACATCCCCATAATTATGTAGGGTGGAACCGCGTACCGGCCAGATAGCTTGACCAGCAGGACGACCTAAACCGCCTGTTCGAGACATAAGTGATTGCTCACTTTCAGATGGCTTATACGTGGCGCCTTTCTGTTTGGCTTTTCTTTCCTTTTCAGCCACTTGAGCACGAATTCGCGCGGCTTCACGAGCTTCACGCTCAGCGCGTGCTTTGGCTTCGCGTTCTGCTTTAGCAATTTTGTCGCGTAGTCTGGCTTCGTTCTGCTTTAAGACCGCGAGATTTTTTTGATCTTCTTTTAATGAGCTTTCTAATACGGTTAAGGTTTTTTGCCGTGAAGCTTGCGCATTATCGAGCTTTTGTTTTTCTTGCTGCTGGCGTGTGAGCGTTGTTTTCTGCTCAGCTTGCTTTTTTTGCTCTAATTGTTTCTGTTCGTGCAGCTCTTTGGTGGTTTCTTCTAGATCAAGAATATTTTTTTCACGAGCTTGGTTGAGGTAACCATAATACGCAAGAATTCTCTCTTCCCGTTGACCTTCTTCACCCTTTAAGAGTAGTGATAAACCTTGGTGTTTACCAAGTCGGAATGCAGCATCTAACTGCTCAGCAAGTAGTTTTTCTTGCTCATTTTTTTTCTTTTGCAGCCGACTGATATTGCTAGATAAGGCGGATATTTCTTTATCTAGCTGTTTTAATTGGTTTTGTGTTAGATGCAAATCACGGCTTGCTGCTGAAATACTTTGTTCTTGCTCTTTAAGTTGCTGAAGGAGATTACTTTTTTTAGTTTGCTGTTCTTTAACGCTTTTTTCTTTTTCAGCAATGCTTTTTAGCAGGTCATTTAATTGACCTTTATTTTCGGTGATCTGATTCGCGAGCGCGACGTGAGAAGGCGCCAAAGTGAATAACCCCAAACCAAGCAGGGCGGGGATCATTGCCTGACGAACAAAAAACGTCTTTATTCGATGGGATGTATGGGCCATTGTGATAGATCACCTCAATTAAATGCAATAACTGATTATTTCATCTGCAAGTCGTGCTTTCCAGTGTTCTCTTAAAAATAGTCATAAAAACGCTTAAAAATTAAGAATATTGCTATTATACCATTTGATACTAAGTCAAATCATAGGCGTATTATCACTGAATTTTACTGTATATACTCTATTTAGATGGGAATTAATTTAGCGTCAAAGTCTAGTCGGAGCATGTTTATGTTAAAATGCCTGCGTACAGCTTTGAGAAAAAAATTCTTTTTTCAGTAAAAAGGTGTTAACTCTGCGAGTGTTTTCGCAAAAAAGACATTCTAGTTTGCGCTAACTGGCTGTAATTAGCTCGGCACAAAGGTATACTCTGAACCCTTTGATATTCGTTTTTAACTAACGGGAGTAATTGCCCCCCATGATCCAAGAAATCATGCAATTTGTCGGTCGTAACACGTTTGTTAGTCTGACTTGGATAGTGTTATTTGTTGCCGTGGTCGTGATGACCTTCAGAAGCCTATTCTCTAAAACTAAAGTCATTGCGCGCACTCAAGCGATTACAATGATCAATAAAGAAGAAGCAGTTGTTGTGGACTTACGTACTCGCGAAGAGTTCCGCAAAGGGCATATTATTGATTCTATTAACTTAACACCATCTGAAATTAAAGATAATAATTTGGGTGAGCTGGAAAAACATAAACAGAAATCTGTGATTATGGTTTCTGCAAGTGGAATGGAAGCAACTAAACCTGCTGAACAGCTTGCTCATCATGGCTTTGAAAAAGTCTTTGTCCTGAAAGAAGGGATCGCTGGTTGGGCGGGTGAAAACCTACCACTGGCTCGTGGTAAGAAGTAATTATCCGGCACTGTAAAATGTGCCGGCAACTGAATATATCTCGAAACTCTAATATGGAAGTAAGGTAATTATTATGTCAGAACAAAACAACTCAGAAATGGTATTTCAAATTCAACGTATCTACGCAAAAGACGTTTCATTTGAAGCACCTAATGCACCTCAAATCTTTCAAAAAGAGTGGCAGCCAGAGATCAAATTAGATTTAGATACTTCTTCAACTCAGCTAGCTGAAGGCGTATATGAGGTTGTTCTGCGTGTGACAACTACCGCTACTCTGGGCGAAGAAACTGCATTTCTGTGTGAAGTTCAGCAAGCGGGTGTGTTCTCCATTGATGGTATCGAAGGCACTCAAATGGCACATTGCTTAGGTGCATACTGCCCAAATATCCTGTTCCCATATGCGCGTGAAACTATCACGAACATGGTGGGTCGTGGTACTTTCCCACAATTGAACTTAGCGCCAGTTAACTTTGATGCACTGTTCATGAATTACTTACAGCAGCAACAAGGTGAACAAGCGCAGAACCCTGAAGTTCAATAAGGTCGCTTAATGAATACTGCTTCAATGACAGTGATCGGTGCCGGCTCGTACGGCACCGCTTTAGCCATTACTCTTGCACGTAATGGTCATCAGGTGGTGTTGTGGGGGCATGACCCAGCACACATCCGTAAATTAAACCAAGAACGTAGCAATCAAGCGTTTTTACCTGGTGTTTCTTTCCCTGATAGTTTATCTCTCGAAACGGACTTAAAAAGCGCCGTTGAAGCGAGCCTGAATATCTTGATTGTGGTACCTAGCCATGTATTTGGTGATGTGCTCAAGCAAATCAAACCGTATCTAAAAGCGGGCTCCCGCATTATTTGGGCAACCAAAGGGTTAGAGAGAGATACCGGGCGTTTGTTGCAAGATGTAGCGCGTGAGGTATTAGGAAACGAAATTCCTCTGGCGGTACTTTCTGGCCCCACTTTTGCAAAAGAGCTTGCAGCCGGTCTCCCTACGGCTATTTCAGTCGCTGCATCCGATAGCCAATTTGGTGATGATTTACAAAAATTATTCCATTGTGGCAAAAGTTTCCGCGTCTATAAAAACCCTGACATGATTGGTGTGCAACTTGGTGGCGCAGTGAAAAACGTTATCGCGATTGGCGCTGGGATCTCTGATGGTATGGGCTTCGGCGCAAACGCACGTACGGCATTGATCACACGAGGCTTAGCCGAAATGAGCCGCTTAGGTGTATCACTGGGTGCTGATCCATCCACATTTATGGGTATGGCAGGACTTGGCGACCTAGTGTTAACCTGCACCGACAACCAATCTCGTAACCGCCGTTTCGGCATGATGCTAGGCAATGGTGTCAGTGTGGAAGAGGCGGAAAAAGATATTGGGCAAGTGGTTGAAGGCTATCGTAATACCAAAGAGGTGAAAGCCCTTGCGGAGCGTGCTGGTGTTGAAATGCCAATCACGGAACAGATTTATCAAATTCTCTACTGCAATAAAAATGTGTTAGAAGCCTCCCAAGCATTGCTCGGGCGTGCAACTAAAGATGAAATTGCAGACATGCCTAAATTACCAAGCTAATAATAATATAGAAGAGAGCCATTATGTCGCGTGAAGAACTGGATAGAATTTGGGGTTACATTAAGGAAGAAGCCAAGGCGCTTGCTGACTGTGAGCCTTTACTTGCCAGTTTTTTTAACGCGACATTACTGAAGCATGACAACCTCGGTAGTGCGCTTAGCTATATGTTGGCGAACAAGTTGAGCTCACCGATTATGCCCGCAATGGAAGTCCGCGAAATTGTGGAAGAAGCATATCGTAATGACGAGCAGATGATTTTTTCTGCGGCGATGGATCTCTCTGCTGTTCGTTTACGAGACCCTGCGGTTGATAAATATTCTACGCCACTGCTGTATTTGAAAGGTTTTCACGCCCTACAAGCCTATCGTATTGGGCATTGGCTATGGGGTGAAGGGCGTAAAGCGTTGGCCGTTTATCTGCAAAACCAAATTTCGGTCTCTTTTGGGGTCGATATCCATCCAGCTGCCCGTATTGGCTGTGGGATCATGCTCGACCACGCGACGGGGATCGTGATTGGTGAGACGGCGATTGTCGAAAATGATGTGTCTATTCTTCAGTCTGTTACGCTAGGCGGTACCGGTAAAACCTGTGGCGACCGTCATCCTAAAGTACGTGAAGGGGTGATGATTGGCGCTGGCGCTAAAATTCTGGGCAATATTGAAATTGGTCGCGGCGCAAAAATTGGCGCTGGTTCTGTAGTGCTGCACCCAGTTCCTCCTCATACCACAGTGGCGGGAGTTCCTGCGCGTATTGTCGGTAAGCCAACAAGCGATAAGCCATCGCTGGAGATGGATCAAAACTTTAATGGTAACGTTGATGGTTTTGAAGGCGGGGATGGGATTTAAATAAAGCTAGTAATGATAGCGACAGGCAATGATGATTAGTGCGGTATTTTCGATTGCATAAACTAGCCTATTAGTTTCATCTATTCTACGAGACCAGAAGCCAGCTAAGTTTTCTTTTAGTGGCTCTGGTTTACCTATACCGCTGAATGGCGTTCTTTTTGTGTCTTCAATGAGTTTATTGATCCGCTTTAATGTCTTTTTATCTTGGCTTTGCCAGTATAGATAATCTTCCCAAGCTTGATCCGTCCATGTTAGAAGTCTACTCATTGATTAGCTTTCTCTCTGAAATCTTACCCGCTTTAAATTGCTCGATGGATTTGTTGAGATGCTCTGCATTTGCAGGAGAGCGCAATAGGTAGATGGTTTCCATTAAACTATTGTAGTATTCCAAGGACATAACTACAGCCGCTTCAGAATCACGGCGGGTTATAATCGTCGTATCCATATCATCAACAACTCTATCAAGCACTGCTTTCAAATTGCTTCTAGCATCACTAAAGGAAATGGTTTTCATTGTATGATACCTATCTTGTACTATTTATTGTACAAGTCTAGCAGCAACTTAAATGATGTTCAAGATTTGTTCTAAATCTAGCAAACGGCATAAGCAAACTAAATTAGTCTTTCAGCAGTGCACCCGGATACCCAAGCTGGCGCCAAGCTTCGAATACCACAACGGCGACCGAGTTAGAAAGATTCATACTGCGGCTTTCAGCCAGCATCGGAATACGAATTTTCTGCTCGATCGGCATATTATCGAGAACATAAGGCGGTAAGCCGCGGGTTTCTGGTCCAAACATCAAATAATCATCTTCCCGATAGCTTACATTGCTGTGGCTTGGCTTACCTTTGGTGGTTAACGCAAACACACGGGCGCCCGTTGGAGACTGATTATTATCAGGATTTAACCCTTCACTTTCTAAGAATGCGTAATAGTCATGATGATGTTTGATATCCGCAAATTCGCTGTAATCTAGCCCTGCACGGCGTAAGCGTTTGTCATCCCAAGTAAAACCGAGGGGATGGATCAGGTGCAGACTAAAGCCTGTATTGGCGCATAAGCGGATGATATTCCCAGTATTTGGTGGGATTTCAGGTTCGAATAAAACAATATGTGGCATAACGTTAACGGCTATTGGTCGGGATGAAAAAGATGATGCAGAGTTTACGCGCAAATTTGGAAAGATGCATTAGTTGTGTCGGTATGAGAGCGAAAGGCGAGGGGTGGCTCGCCATTCTATTAATACTGGTAGACATAATGATAATCGTCAGATTTTTCATCAATGCCATTAAGGATGGTGCCAGTAATTTCGATATTATTTTGTTTGAAATGTTTAAGTGCGCGTTCAATTTCTTTAACGGTATTCACGCTATAATAGGCCACTAAGAGTGATGTGCCGGCATATTTTCCGATAATAGCGGGATCTGTAATCGCAAAAATGGGCGCAGTGTCCAACAAAACCATGTCATATTGATGCTTAACTGAGTCCAATAAATGCTTAAATTGCTCGCTCATAAGCAGTTCTGAAGAGTGCGTGGTACTTTTTCCTCGACTGATAATATCCAAATTCTCAATAACTTGTTGATGTTTTGAGATGGAATTCCCGCCGTGTAGAGATAAGAATTCTGAAAGCCCAGATTTATTTTCTAACCCAAATGTTTTATGAATATGTCCTTTGCGTAAATCGGTATCAATAAGCAGAATTTTTTTACCTGCATTGGCGAGGACGACAGCCATATTTGCAGTAATAAAACTTTTTCCTACATTTGGGGATGCACTTGTCACCATCACAATATTATTGTCTTGATTCATCACAGAGAAATAGACACTTGTTCTTAATGAACGAATGGATTCTATTGCCATATCTGCTGGATTTTCAATGGATAGGGGCTTTTTACTTTCGCGATACCGTGATTTTTTTTCATCCAACGAGAATGGAACGGTGGCATAAACACGAAGGCCTAGCGCCTCGAGTTCTTCCGTGTTCTTAATTTTATTATTGAGAAGCTCTTTTCCGATCACAAAGGCGCAGCCCATCACGAGACCCAATAAAGAGGCCAAAACCATGATTAAGCTTTTCTTGGGAGCGATGGCCATGGGGTAAGACTCCGCAGAGTCAATAATTCGCACATCGGCAGTGATCCCTGAATTCAGCACACTGAGTTCGCGTTGCTTGGTCACCAACTGATTATAAATAGCTTGCTCGGATTCAACATCACGAGTTAAACGAATAATTTGCTGCTGGGTGTTTGGCAGCTGTTGAATATTTTTGCTGGCTTTTTCTTTCTCGAGTAGCAATTTTTGGCGTGTATCAAGTAAGGCTTGATAAGCCGGGTGGCTGCGGGTATATCGTTGTTGAAGCTCCACTTCTTTAAAAGTAAGCTCATTTAACCTTTCTTCTACATGTAATGCACTCTCAAGCGCGGATTTGGCCTCTAGCGTTAGGTCAATAGACTCATTTTGTTTACGAAACGTATTTAACTGATTTTCATAATGGTCGAGCTTATTTTTTATTTTTGGTATGTAGTTATCTAGAAAAATCAACGTGTTGTTTGTAGCTAGCTTCCTATGTTCTCTATTTTGATTAATATAATTTTGAATAACATTATCCAAAATTTCGATATTTTCGCGCTGATTTGTCCCTTTAATTGTTAAGTTAATGATACCAGAGCTTTTACTGGCTTCATTCATACTGAGACGGCGTCGTAAATTTTCGATAGCGGAATAACGATCATTTTTTATTAAGGTCAGTTTTTCCCCACCTTGAGCGGTACATGAATCAATCAATAAGTGAATTTCACCTTGCTTTAAAGGGATGCCAATTTGCCCATGATAAGTTTGGCCCGCAAGTTCTAGCGTATATTGGCAATTATCTAAAAAGGTTAAAGTGGTGGGTTGACCAATTAAATCTGGGGGGAGTTGATACTCTGCAATATGTACAATAACCGCATCACTCAGAAATTTGGAGAATATCTTTGAAGGCAAAATCTGAATATCTAGATTCAAGTCTGACACGGTTTTGCCTAGCACCATTCTGGATTTAATGACTTCAATTTCTGAATCGATTTGCCCATTATTGCCACCAAAAAGCATTCCATCGTTCATTTTCTCTAATAGCGATGCTTGGTTTATTTTATCGTACTGTAATGTAGCATTCGCTTGGTAAATAGGAGACGCGAGCCAGCAATACACTCCGGCACTTAAAGTGGCGGCAATAGTAAACGCCGCTATCGTTAGCGTGTTAGATTTCAGTGTTTTTAGTATGGCGAGTAAGTCGATTTCATCGGTGTTCGGCACATGCTTTTTTTCTTTATTGTTCATAGAGTTAGTTTTTAAATAAGTTTAAATAGAGTCTAAATCTTTCCTTGCCACGACTCGGCTGCTTTTTCCATAAGCTGATAAACATGCTCAAACATCTCCTGGCTGTGTTTATAAGGATCTGGGATTTCGGTTTTATTCAGCCATTCACCAAATAGCATGACTTTGCCTCGGGTTTGCGGAAATTGCCGATAAAGTTTTTGGGTATGAGTGTTTTCCATTACGAGGATCAAATCTGCCATCTGGCATAAATGCCCGGTCAAACGACGAGAACGATTCTCCTCCAAAGAGAGGTGATGGTTTTTTGCTATATGGCGAGCTTGAGCATCAGCAGGTTGATTTTCCCGCGCAATCAGCCCTGCGGAGTGGATCTTTTTTTGGGGGAAAAGCCCCTGCATTAAACGCTCCGCAGTGGGTGACCGGCAAATGTTCCCCATGCACACGATAATAATGTTATTGAACATAAGTATTTGATTAAAAATAAGATTACCATGCATAAATACGCTTAGTTCCTTCGGCAAGCTGGTTGTATGAGGCGATGGTTGGCAGTAATTGGGTGATTAAACGGTTCCACCGAACAACAGGTGCCGCTGTCACATAAACAAGGTCATAAGGTTGTAATTTAAATTCAGTTCCCATCACGAGTGATGTCGCATCGGAGAGGTCGAGTTGATAAATTTCTGCCATTTTAGAAAAGGGGTTCTCGTCTTCAGAATCTGTTATTGGTGCGGGTTTATGCGTTGACCGAATGACAAAAATCCCTGTTGCACTTGCGGTAGTTTGGCTGAGTCCATTGGCTTTACTTAGCGCTTCAGTGATGCTCATTCCTGCACGGTCGATAGTCAATGTTGATGGTTTCCCCACTTCTCCCATCACAAAGACCTTTTGCGCATCATTACGGGGAACATAGAGAACATCACCAGATAGCATTAAGTAGTTTTGGGTTAAATCACCGTATTGGACTAACGATTGCAGCGAGATTTTTATCTCTTTTCCCCCACGGGTGAGGATCACATTGTCCCAGTCCGCCTTTTCGGTTAACCCGCCTGCGGTATTAAAGGCTTCCAAAATAGTGAGAGGGACATTGGTGATGGGCAAGGAACCTGGTTTGGTAACTTCGCCAGACACATAAATTTTTTGCGAACGAAAGGCGGCAATGCTGACATCGATTTGTGGCGCTTCAAGGTAAGCTGCTAGTCGGGTGCTGACTAATTTCCTGATTTCACTGATTGTTTTACCGAGAACGGAGACTTTTCCAATATAGGGATAATAAATGGAGCCATCTGCGTGAACCCAGTTTCCTGAATCCGCAGCGCTGCGATAGGAGCCTGCGGGGATAGTGAGCTCAGGGTGATTCCATACGGTAATTGCCAGCACATCCCCCACTCCAACACGATAGTCATAACTGGCTAGCAGCTCCTCAAGCTGAGGATTAGATTTGGCAATCACAGGGGCAACCTGCATTTCACTTAGCAGCTTAGGGGAGATAGGGTAAATATCCACAAGCTGGTTGATATCTTGCTTACCAGTATCAATAGTCCTTTTTCCTGATGTGGAAATATAGGTTCCCGGGACGAGATGACACCCAGAAATTAGGATGCTCATTGTGATAGCCATGAGAAATTTACTGAACATGATAATAGCCCTAATCAGGATGGATAATGGTAATTTTTAGCAATTGAAGTTACACGACACAAAGTCAGCTCGGGATAATAGTTCAGTTTTAAACAAAAAACCAAATAATTCATCCAAAAATCGATGTTATATAAAAATATAATAAAACAAAAAATGATATTGATGCAGGAAATGTTTTGTGAGTGAAAGGTGGTTTGAGGAATAGACTAGAAGCGAACTAGGGAGTGAGTAGGTTAACTGTGTGGTGAAGATAGAGTTTGAGGGCGTAAAAAATAAAAAGGCGAGCTAGAGGCTCGCCTAATTGATGCTATATCAAGGATGATTTAGCTTTGATAACCGTTGGGGTTCATAGATTGCCAGCGCCATACATCATCAGCCATATCCTGAATGGTATATTTGGCTTTCCAACCAAGCTCGCGCTCTGCTTTTGCTGGAGTTGACCAATATTCAGCAATATCTCCTGCACGACGTTCGGCAATTTTATAAGGGATTGGTTTACCGACAGCTTTTTCAAAAGCAGCGATCACTTCCAGCACGCTGGTTCCTGTACCGGTACCCAGATTATAGATATAAAGCCCTGAATCTTTATTCATATAGTTTAACGCAGCAATATGTCCATCAGCTAAATCCATCACATGGATATAATCGCGGACGCCAGTGCCGTCTTTGGTGGCATAATCCCCGCCGAATACAGCAAGTTCTTTACGGCGACCGACAGCCACTTGCGCAATAAACGGGGTCAGGTTATTTGGAATCCCATTCGGGTCTTCACCCATCAAGCCAGAATTATGTGCACCAACCGGGTTGAAGTAACGTAGTAAGGAAATTGACCATTCGTTATCTGAGATACTGAGGTCAGTTAAAATACGCTCAACCATATATTTACTCGTACCATATGGGCTATTGGTATTTCCGACAGAGGATTCTTCAGTTAACGGGGTATGTTCAGGCTCACCATACACTGTCGCAGAGGAGCTAAAAATTAAGCTTTTAACACCCGCCTGACGCATACTTTGTATTAAAACTAAGGTGCCATTCACATTTACATCATAGTATTCAATAGGTTTTTCGACAGATTCACCGACTGCTTTTAACCCCGCAAAGTGGATCACTGAGCTAATTGAATGCTGAGCAAAAATGGTGCCCAAAATGGCTTTATCACGAACATCACCTTGATAAAACGTCGGTTTAGTTCCCGTGATGGTTTCAATGCGATTAAGCACTTCAAGGTTGGCATTATGAAGATTATCTAAAATAATCGGCTGAATACCTTGTTGGATCATTTGCACACAGGTATGGCTGCCGATATAGCCAAGACCGCCGGTGACTAGTACTTGTTGACTGTCCATAAAAAACATCCCTAAATTTTAATATTCGTAGTGGTAGTTTAAATTCGGTATCCATCACTAAAGAGGTGGTATCGGATAAATTTAACTAATTTACTGGCGAAATTTTCTTCGATAACAATGTATTTAGTTTTTTATCATCAGCGAGTGGATTTTTAATCGGGCGGATGACAAACTGTTTGTTCCCCATTAATTCAGACTATTTCTCTTGAAAGATCGAAATGTTAAGTTTGCGGCCATTATAGAAGATGGGGTATTTGAAGGGGTTCTAGTAAGGCTCATCTTACTCATTGGAGTGGTACACTTTTTCTAGTGAAACCAAATGAGCTTAACTGGCCTCTCTGTTGTTTTCAATCTTTCAACAGTGTACCCGGGTATCCAAGCTGATGCTAAGTTTTGAGTACTACAACGACAACCGAGTTAGAAAGATTTATACTACGGATTTCTAGCAGCATAGAACAACGAATTTTCTGCTCGTTTGGCATACTGTTGAGAACATACAGTGGTAGGCTGCGGGTTTCTGGTCCAAACATTAAATAATCATCTTCTCGATAGCTCACATTACCGTGGCTCGGCTTACCTTTGGTGGTTAATGCAAACACAAGGGCACCTGTTGGCGACTGATTATTATCAGGGTTTAACCCTTCACTTTCTAAGAATGAGTAATAGCCATGATGATAATTCACTGTAATCTAACCCTGCGCGACGTAGGCATTTGTTATCCCGAGTAAAGCGGAGTGGATGGATCTGGTGCAAACTACATGCAGTATTGACACATAAATAGATGATATCCCTAGTATTTGGTGGAATTTCAGGTTCGAATAAAACAATATGTGGCATAACATTAACGGTTGTTGGTTGGGATGAAAAAAGATGATGCGAGCTTACGTGCAAATGGATTTGGTTTCATGTGTAACGCTTATTGACCCCTTAAAAAATATTATCTCTAAAAAAGCTGTTCCTTATCTCATTATACAATTACAGCTTACAGCTCGAGAAACTATGAATTTCATTTTAATGGGAGACAGTTCCAGCTTTCATACCTGATTCGGTTTATTTTTTTTATAACCCTCAGCGATATTCTCCCTAATAAAAACTCTTATTTCATCATAATAATCTCTTTCTACTCGCTTGACTGTGTAGTAATGAGAATTTTGACATATAAGGTATTCAATATCTTTGATAGTAACTTTAATATTTTCTCTTTCCCAAGGAATAAAGCAAAATACTTTTCTTTCTATTCCTGCATATTTTATTGAAGGAAATATGATTTCTTCAGAAGCATAAGAAAATTTAGCCATAAAAGAAGGAACTAATGACACTAGTTTTAATTTAACCATGACTCTTGTCAGCAATGATGAAAATTTCCGTATTCTGAAGCCTAATTGGCACCGGTATGCCCATATATTTTTCTTATAGTATTGCTCAACTCCCGAAGATAGCATGTACTCCATTACATCATACCTATAATATGTACCTTCAGGTGCTGATTTTCTGATATTAGACTCTAATAACTTGTATGCACTTTTGTCTCTCAGGTACACTTTGTAATGGTAGTCCTTCTTCTCTGGGCTTGAGCTCTCATTTTTTACTGAGTTATGAATATAATTTTCAATACCTGATTTAATAAATAGCTGATTACTACCAAAAGGAATGAAATAATCAAACTGGAGACCTATCCTTTTGCACTCTAAATAATTTTCTATATGCACAAAAGTTAGGGTCCCATCAACATATCCTGTCAAAAGCTTAGTTCTATTAATATAGACATTGTTGTATTTTGAAATGTCGAGTGTCATTTTAGAATCTTGAGGAACATGAATGACTATTAGTGGATTTAAGCAAAAATAATTTATATTATCGACAAGGTCATATACTGATTCTGCTGATTCATGCACTGCTATACTAAAAACTAAATGAGTATTTTTTTCATGTTCAGTCATGCGTAGCTACCATATTAGCTAAAAATCAAATAATTTTGAATGATTTAAAATCTTCATATTCTTCAGGAACACCGCAAAATACAACGTCTTGCTTATTAATTAGTTCATAATGTATTTCTAATCCAACAGCTATTAGTTCATTATATAATGGAGCAATGTATAGCTCTCCTTTATCCCATTCTTCTATAGGTTTTTTTAAATAACGAGCAAAAGCCAGTAGATAATCATCCTTATTTGCAAAGTGATATAATCCTGTACAGCATAGGTCTGAAATGGGTTTTTTTTCTGCAGTTTCAATAACTATTGTAGTGTGCTTATTTTTTGGCTTCACATAAGACCAATTACTGCCATTTCCCTGAAAAACTTCTAAATAGCCATTGCCTTTCACCCTTAAATTTGGAAATTTATAATTTTTCCTAAATGTGTCTATATTGAAAATAGTAATAGAACCAGAATAATTAACCCCTTGTTCTTCAAGGGTTTTTAACCCGAGAGCTACAGTTTCTGCCTGCCCTCTTGTATCCTCATTTAATATAGAAATGTAGAAATTTTTAATACCTAGTTTTTTTGCTTGCTCTTCTACAAAAGAAGGTGTGTTAAAAATATCCTTTACAATAAATAAAAAAGGGTGACTAATAAAATATTTATTAAAGCTTTGAACTGAATGCCAAAATAAAGTCTCACCTTGAGCTTCTAACATATACTTAGGAAGGGTGTAGCCTGCTTTGAAAAATCTAGAGCTCATACCAGCCATAGGGATAACAATCATTATTTTAACCTTAGAAAAATTTGGTGAAGGCGAAAAGCATTAGCAAATAATGCTTCCTGGCGTTTAACATCATCAGAATGTAAAGGTAGCATAGAAAGAAAAAGATGAATTTGCATCGCATACAGTTCTTTTGCGGTTAAACCAAACGTATCTTCAACCATTTTAATAAAAATTTTCTGTGTTTCTTTATGGTGGTCTTCTTCTACAATATTGAATGATATATCACTAGAACTAATTGCAACATCAAAATAACCTGCGATAATCCAATCATATAATCCAAGAACAGAATGACTTAGTTTTGCAAGATCGTACCTTAAGTCTCCATAGATAGTCTGTTCGTTACTAGGCGTAAGTCCTCTAGGGTCAATTGTTTTTATTTTGCCAGCCCTAAAATCATAAAGAATATTACTAAAGCAAAAATCTCCATGTAGTACAGTATCTTCTTTGGGATTAGATGGTACATGCATGTTTATATTTTCTAATACTTCGGTAAGGCTGAAGCCCTCACTACCGTTTAAGCTCCATTTTTTATCGAAAGAAATATTTTTATCTCGACAATAGTCATTTAGCCGTTTGATTGTTTTTTCTTTAAGTAATATAGGAAGAGAGTTAGCTGAGCTATAGTCTGAAGCTTTATTATTGTTGCAGGCGATGAGAAAGTTAATACAACTTGTTAATATTTGTTCCCAAGCTTTACTTGGTAATCTTGAAAATACATATAGTTCATTCAAAGCTGTAAGGTGTAGAAACTCTAAACGGTAGGAAATAGTACCATTTTCATATTTAGAACCAAGATATTGTGGGGTAAAACCTCTAAGTTTTGAAGGTAAATTCTCAAACCAAAAGGCTTCTGCAGCTATTTTATGGCTCTTTGCACTTGATTTTTCAACCCAGTCAGGTGTAATTAGCAGCTCGTTGAATGCTCTTTGAGTGGTATATTGGGCTTTTGAATGGTAATAAGTATTAACATGACCGAAGTCTAACCAGCTATCTGATTCAATAGGGGTAATACCTATTGTATTATGATATTTATTCAATCCTTCAAGAAATTGCCATTCGCTCTGAGTAATTGATTTTATCAGTTCTCTTGGGTTATTAAACTTGAAATAACCATCAATGATTCTATGCTTTGTATTTAAAGACTCTGACTGGTGGTCTTTTAGCCAATGAATGTTATCATTCGTAAGAACTGCCCAGTTATAGTAATCCGTAGTATAAGATATACCTACAATATTCTCACCGATAGGTAGACTCCGGAATAATGTATCTCCAAATAATACATGTAAGGGTTTATTTAACATATTGCCTGATATATTCAATGATGCCACTAGTGATGCACCTAGGCTTAAACTATTTGGAGTTTTTATTATATTAACATTATTTTTTTCTAGCCAAACTTGATCAGTTATAGATATATTAAAGGTTTCAGGTATGGATATATATATATCTTCACCTTTAGGGGCCAATGCAATTTGATACTGATATAACCTTTTATTTCCTAGAGGTAAAAAGCTTGGAGGAATTTTCCCAAATTCTGATTCTAGCTCTTGGCCGACAAAGGCTCCTGACATGATTAAAAACATTTTTTTTCGTTCTCTATTATTTGATTTACTTCTTCTACACTTAGTTTAGAAAACTCAGAAGGTCGTATGGCTCGATCGTCAATATAGAATCCATCGTGTCCACACCAAGGTTTCCCTACAATAATTTCATCATATGGAACATTATGTTTATCTAGCCATTCAATAATAACTGGAAGTGTATGAGCATTGATTTTTCCAATATTGCCATCATAGGTTCGCATATTTCTTGCAGTAAAGATTACTATCTCAAATCCTATTTTTTTATATTCTCGAAGTTTTTCTATCACTTCTTCTCGAGGTGAAACCTCTTTATAATTTGTAGTATTAGCACTTGTTAGAGTACCATCTAGGTCTACAATTAATTTTTTCATATTATAAATCCTATCAACAGCTACTTACTTATTATGAATAAAGTATGAATTATCAATGGCTAACTTTATAGCCATTAGGGTTCATTGACTGCCAACGCCAAACATCATCTGCCATATCTTAGCTTGAATACTTTACCATCCAACCTAAACCACGAGTGGCTTCTGCTGAAGTTGACCAATATTCTGCAATATCACCAAGGCGGCGTGCTGAAATTGTATAAGGGGTAGGCTTACCGACGACTTTTTTAAATGCCGCAACGGCTTCTAGAATACTGGTTCTTGTACCAGTATCTAGGTTGTAGATATGAAATCCAGCTTGCTGGCTAACATTATTTAGTGCGGCAATATGGGCATCAGCCAAATCTATCACATGAATATAGCCGCGAGCACCTGTACTATCTTTTGTCGGGAGTCACCACCAAAAATTGCTAACTCTTTTCTACGACTTACTGTGACTTGTGCGATAAATGGGGTCAGGTTGTTTGGGATACAGCGAGGGTCTTCATCCATCAAGCCTGAGCTATGTGCACCAACAGGGTTAAAATAATACAACAGTGAGTAGAGTATTCATTATCGACGATATTTAAGTCCATTAGGATACGTTCAACCATATGTTTGCTGGTTCCATATGGGCTATTCGTATTACCAATAGAAGCCTACTCTGTTAATGCAATATGTTCAGGTTCACCATAAACAGTGGTCAATGAACTAAAGATCAGGCTTTTAATATCTACTTTTTTCATGCTCTCCACTAACACCAATGTACCATTGACGTTAACGCCATAGTATTTAATCGATTCTTGCACTGATTCAACGACTGTTTTTAGGCCTGCAGAGTAGACCATGGAATGATGGTGACTAGCAAGAATGATATTTAATATAGCCTTGTCACGTACATCACCTTGGTAAAAGATCAGTTTTGTTCCAGTGACAGCCCTTCAATACGATTTAGCTTTCAAGGTTAGCATTATGCGGGTTATTTAAAATGATTGGCTGCATTTCCTGCTGGACCATTTGTATACAGATATGGTTACCGATGTAGCCAAGACCGCCAGTGAATATAACATTTTGATTGCTTATGAAAAAATTTCTAAATTTTAATATTCATAGTGGTAGTCATAATCATCTGGCTTTGCATTAATATCATTGAGAATCACATGGGTGATTTTGATGTCATTTTGCTTAAGGCGCTTGAGTGATAAATTGACATCTTTAACTATATTCACACCGTAGAAGGCAATCAGTAGTGAGGTGCCTACATGTTTACTAATAATGGCGAAATCGTTGATTACTAAAATTGATGCGGTATCAATGATTTCGATGTCATATTGGTTTTTGACTTTATCAAACAACTGCTTAAAGCGCTCATCCATAAGTAATTCTGAAGAGTGAGTAACATTTTTACCACGACAAATTACTTTGAAGTTTTCAATCAGACTGGAGTGAATTGCGGGAATTCTAAACTTAGCAGTGATAAATATCCAGATAACTCCGCTTTATTACTTAAACTAAAGGCTTTGTGCAAACAGCTTTTACATAAGTTGGTATGGATGAGTAAAACTTTTTTGACCGCGTTCGCTAAGGCTACGTCCATATTTAAAGTGGCAAATCTTTCTCCTACTCTATGTGATGCACTAGTCATCGTTACCATGTTATTCACTTGGTTCATTATCGAAAAATACACACTGGTTCGCAACGAGCAGATGGCTTCTACGGCAGTATCTTACTTAAGGTTTTTTGTTTTCCGCCTCAATCAGCTTTATCTCATGGAAAGAGAATGGCATCGACATTAGCCTGGAGAGTATCAATATCTTCGGTGCTTTTAATGCTGTTATTAAAGCGTTCGCGGACAATTACATAAACATAGCCGACAATAAAGCTAAGAATCCTTTTATAACAATTATCTTAAATGTTTATAAGCTAAGCTCATTACCTTGGGAGGTAATAAATGAAAAAAATAACGGCTGTATATCAATAGTATATTTCTAAAACTAAATTTGTTGAGAAGGAACATATAACCAAGTCGCAAAGAAACTTCACTTTTAGCTTTAGATAGGCCTGCTCTGCGGATCATTGTATTCTCTTCAAGTCTATATTTCAGTAAAATATCAGGGAGATTATGAAATTTATAATTTTTATAAAGTAATTCTAACCAAAAGGCCATATCCTCAGTAAAGCAAGTATGAGTAGGGTATCGATTACCTTGTTCGAAAACACGTCTTCTAAACATAACGGAGGGATGGATAAATGGGCATCTAGTTATACTGAATTGGATAAGATCACTATGATTAGAGGGTAGTCTTTTTTCTTTGAGAGCATACGGAGCCCCAAACTCTTGACAAGAGGTACCGAGTATATCGATATCTGTGTTTAGGTCTAAAAATTCTTTTTGTACTGATAAACGCGTAGGGTATGAAATATCATCGCTATCCATACGTGCGATATACTTTATATCCGGATACGTGAGAGCTTTATCTATAAGAGTATTAAGAGCAAAAGATAATCCTTGATTTATTCTAGATGATATTAATTCAATAATATTATTACTATGCAACGATTCTAAATATTCGAACTGTTGTTGAGGAATTTCTCCATCTATATACACAAGTATAAGAGGGGTTATATTCTCTTGTATATAAATACTATTGATTGCTTCTTTAAGATGATCCAGTTTATCATTCTTATAAACGCTCATAATAATAGCTATGTTACTAGTATTTAATATCATAAAAGACGGCTCTTAATTATTTACTTACGTATTGTTGTGTATGATTAATCATTACCAAACAGGTCACGGGTATAGACTTTGTCCGCCACATCATCCAATTCAGGCACCATTCGGTTTGCCAGAATAATGTCGCTTTCTGCTTTGAATGTTTCTAAATCACGGATAACTTTTGAGCGGAAGAATTCATCTTCTTTGAGTACTGGTTCGTAAACCACCACTTCAATCCCTTTGGCTTTGATACGCTTCATCACACCCTGCACCGCAGAGGCACGGAAGTTATCAGAGCCCGCTTTCATTACTAAGCGATACACACCCACTTTACGCGGCGCTTTAGCGATAATAGCATCGGAGATAAAGTCTTTACGCGTGCGGTTAGATTCCACAATCGCGTTAATCAGGTTATTCGGCACATCGTCGTAGTTCGCCAGTAACTGCTTGGTGTCTTTCGGTAAGCAGTAGCCGCCATAACCGAATGATGGGTTATTGTAGTGGCTGCCGATACGCGGGTCTAAAGAGACGCCTTCAATGATTTGACGCGCATTCAAGCCACGGCTTTCTGCATAAGTGTCTAATTCATTGAAGTACGCCACACGCATGGCTAAGAAGGTGTTGGCGAATAATTTAACCGCTTCGGCTTCAGTGCCGTCAGTAAACAGCACTGGCACATCTTTCTTAATCGCGCCTTCTAACAGCAAGTCAGCGAAAATTTGTGCGCGTTCAGAACGCTCGCCCACCACGATACGGGACGGGTACAGGTTATCCCACAGCGCACGACCTTCACGTAAGAATTCTGGGGAGAAAATCACGTTGGTGTAA
>NZ_WLUG01000106.1:0-31834 GCF_009706505.1 Providencia sp. wls1922
TATTTTATTTACATTAAATAGTTATTGGGAGTTACCGTGAAAGTCCTCAGCTCATTAAAAACCGCTAAGCAGCGCCATCCTGATTGCCAAGTTGTGCGTCGTCGTGGTCGTATCTACGTAATTTGTAAAACCAATCCTCGTTTCAAAGCCGTTCAAGGTTAGTATTCCGTTATTCTCTGTTTCTTCGCATCCTTGCTTTCGCCGTGGCAATTCATACTCCTTGCCATGGCGTTTTTTTATATTGTTACAAACTCAAGCGTACTGTTTTTGATCTGCTCTCTTAACCATAAGGTTTTTGAGTTATAGGAATTACGTTTGTGCCACAGCATCAAAAAAGGGATTTCGAGCTGCTGGTAGAGAATGTCATCAACAGGAAGAGGAAGGCAGACTAAATCAAGATTAAAATCATTAACATAGTGTTGGCAATAGCCCGGGGAGCTTGTAATAAGGTTATGGTCGGGGCGAGAAGCCATTAAGAGGGATTGTTCAAAGGTCGAAAAGGATAAATGGATTTGGCGATGTAACCCCATGGTTTCCAGTAAATCATCGAGCGCCCACGGAATACGGTTGCCAAATTCAGTGCTGATATGGGGATATTTCAAGTAATTTGCCAACGTCCATTCTTCTTGCAAAATGGGGTGGTCACTGCGGATAAACGCCAGAGGTTTATCGGTGAATAACACTTCGAAATTTAGAATATCGGGTAGTTGGCTTATCGACTCTCTAGATAAATGAAAACTTTCACGACCGACTAACCCAATATCGGCATCCCCCGCAATCAGTGCTGCCAACGAGTTATAATCCCAATCTCGTACAATGACCTCGGATTCTGGATATTGATTGAGGATATTCAGGGATAAATCATGGAGCATGATTAAGTTTAACGGTGCTTCCATCATTAAGCGGAAAGTCATGCCTCGTGGTTTCTCGGTATCACGAATTTCAGCAATATAGTGTGAGAGATTTAAAAACTCAGGCAGTGATTTTTCAATGCGTAGCATGAGTGGGGTAGGAAGCAGCCCTTGTGGGCTGCGGATAAATAGAGGGTCATCAAACCATTGGCGCAGTTTAGACAACGACTTACTGACCGATGATGGGGTGATTGCAAGGCGTTTAGCTGCGAGACTAACACTGCGCTCTTCCACCAGATATTGCAGAATAACCAGTAAATTTAAGTCTAATCGATGCAGTTGCTTATTCACATGTAGCGACCTGTTGGTTGACTTGCGTGGTGGGCACTCTTAGCAACACCATGCCAATCATTCCCGCCGCAAGCAAGATAATTAACAACATACTGATTGATGGAACGCCCATCACACCCATCACCCAAATATACGCTGAGGCGCAGCTTAATTGTGAGATGGCCAATACAGAACTGGCAATACCCGCTTTTTGGGCAAATGGTGACAGTGCTTGGCTCATAATGATGCCAAACTGCATTGAGAAACCAATACCGCAGAAGGCGAAGACGATGTACAGCAGCGCCAAATGAGGGAGAGCCAGCAGATAGATGAAGAGCAGGATGCCATTAACTAGAAACAGGCTTAGGGCTGTGTTGAGCAAGGTATGGCTATTAAATGTCGAAATCAGTTTTGGCATCAAGAATGAGGTTCCCATACTCACCATCGCCAGTAAGGTCATGGCGGTAGAGTATTGGCCGGTTGTGAAACCGAGGTTTTCCATCAAGATAATTGGGGCGACGTTCACGTAAGTCAGGATCACGCCCATGCCGAAGCAGGAAATAATCAAGCGCGTGACAAAGAAGGTGCTAAATAGCTTTTCTTCTGTGACTGGTTGGGCATTCGATTGCATAGCTGGTGATGCTGAAGAAGGCTTAGTTTCTTTAATTGAGATTAAGCAAAATAGCATACTGATAACCGCATAACCTGCCATAAAGTAGAACATCACCGACCAATGGTGAATCAGCAAAATGGCAAATCCAATGACAGGCGCTAACACGGGCGCGATGCAGGTCACACCATTCATTGCGGCGAGCACTTTGGTGCGGCGCTGCGGTGTCAGTACATCACGCAAAATAGCGAAGGTCACGACATAACAGAAACCTGCGCCAATCCCTTGAAAGAATCGCGATACTAAGAAGGTATCAATGGCGGTGGCATTTCCGGCGATCACAGAGGCGATGGCAAATACCATCGTACCGACTAAAACGACAGGTTTTCGACCAATATGATCGGCACACCATCCGGCAATTAACATGGTGGATGCCATACCCGCTAAATAGATAGAAAATGCCACATGGAGCTGGCTTTCATTGGCATTTAAATCGGCGGCAATATAAGGAATACCGGTTAAATGGAGGTCAACGCCCAAAGGATAGATAAGGACGATCCAGAAACTGAAAAGGACATATTTGGTCATGAGATACGCTACTTTGTGAGGATTAACTCGCTAATCTTAATGGGGTTGAATGATGGAATGTATGGATTAATTGGAAAATAGTATTTTCCAAAATGGAAATTATCAACCAATAAGTTTTTACTAATTATTAGCGTCATTACTAATCTTCTTGCTATTAGTGATGAAATTCACTTGCACACTGGTTCATATTTTGTCACGTTTAATACGGTTGATTGATGATTTCTGAATTTTATCTTTCCGAAAAATTTCCAGCTTCGATTGGCAAAGTGAAAGTCGAGGATAGAAATTTTTTGGGTGATGTATGTAAACAGACAGGGTGAAGAGAATGAAAAATGTAGGGTTTATTGGCTGGCGCGGAATGGTCGGCTCCGTATTGATGCAAAGAATGGTAGAAGAAGGGGATTTTAACGTTATTCACCCGGTCTTTTTTACCACCTCCCAGCATGGGGCTGAGGCGCCTGTTTTTGGTGGTCATCGCAGCACGTTGCAAGATGCATTTGATATCGATGCACTGAGCGCACTGGATATTATTATTAGCTGCCAAGGCGGCGATTATACCAATGAAGTGTATCCAAAATTACGTGAAGCGGGCTGGAAAGGTTACTGGATTGATGCCGCGTCTGCACTGCGTATGAAAGACGATGCGATTATTATTTTAGACCCAGTGAACCATCAGCATATCCAAGACGGCTTAAATAAAGGCATTAAGACCTTCGTCGGCGGTAACTGTACGGTGAGTTTAATGCTGATGTCGTTGGGCGGTCTGTTTGCGAATGACTTGGTTGAGTGGGCTTCCGTGGCTACGTATCAAGCAGCATCCGGTGCGGGTGCACGCAATATGCGTGAGCTGTTGTCACAAATGGGTTCTTTACACGCACAAGTGGCGAAAGAGCTGCAAAACCCGGCATCAGCTATCTTAGAAATCGAGAAAAAAGTCACAGACTTTACGCGCAGTGGTTCCATGCCTACGGATGCGTTCGGTGTTCCGCTAGCGGGCAGTTTGATCCCGTGGATTGATAAAGCGTTAGAAAATGGTCAAAGCCGTGAAGAGTGGAAAGGGCAGGCGGAAACCAACAAAATTCTGGCAACAGGCAGCAATATTATTCCGGTTGATGGCTTATGTGTTCGTGTGGGTGCATTACGCTGCCATAGCCAAGCGTTCACGCTGAAACTGAAAAAAGATGTGCCACTGAACGAAGTGGAGCAATTACTGGCTTCCCATAATGAGTGGGTGAAAGTGGTACCGAATGACCGTGAAATCACGATGCGTGAACTGACTCCTGCGGCAGTGACGGGTACTCTGAGCACGCCAGTAGGGCGTCTGCGTAAGTTGAATATGGGTCCTGAGTACCTCTCAGCCTTTACCGTGGGCGATCAGTTACTGTGGGGGGCTGCGGAGCCTTTGCGCCGTATGTTGAGAATTCTGCTGTAGTTCGCTTCTCTTAACAGGCAGAAATAGGAATGGCACCAGAGTGATTAAACGCTCCGGTGCCATTTTTTATTATGCTAATGTTTGCGGTATTGATGAATTAAAACGACACTAACAATTTGGCATCAAGATTATTTTCTAAATACCCCTTAGCAGTAAATTGGCTGTAATCCATGGATAGTTTGAAATTGTCTGTCAGCTGAAGGCTGGAACCCAGTTTGATAGCCATGCCATTTTTCGGCGCATTAATCCCCTGATAGTTAAGCGGTGGTGCAAGCAGGTCTCGGTGGGCGAATCGGAAAGCCATTTCACGCTCCCGCTTGTCATATTGATGCCGCCAGCCGAATTCCCCGTGTACATCGATTGAGGATGTATTACCCACTTTCCATTGGTTATCTAAACGTATTCCCAGCGTTGTGGTCGTGGCATCGAGGGATTGGCGACCTGTCACCAGCGAGGCTTTTTCCCCTTTTTCTTTAAATCCATGGCTTTCGGCATTGGTAAAGGCAAAGTTTGCAAACGGTTCGGCGTTGATGAATGCCGATTTCCACGGATAAGCCGCTTCTATAAACAGGTGGTTGGTTTTGCCTTTGTAGTCGGCGGTATTGTGATCGGAATAAATGGATGAAGTGACTGTTCTATCGGTCTTGATGGTGTACCATGTGTGTCCAAGCCCTGCGCGTAAGGTGATTGGTGCCAATTGCAGGGAACCGTAAGCGGCTAAATAATAGTTGTTACTATGGCTATGACCAACTCCGCCAGAGACGGAATTTTTGGTAAAACCGGTGCTCATTCCAAAGATAACGTCATCATTGAAGAAATGCTTATCAGCCCCTAAGAACACGCCATAATTGCTGTTTGTAAAGCCGGAAGCATTTCCATCGCTTTGGGTTCTGTCCCAATGGTAGGGAATATTTACCCACACATTGCCACGGTTATCTCCACGCTCTTTGACGATGTTTTCCGATACGCGAGTTTGTTGCAGCAGCGTACCGTGATATTGGCGATGGTTATTCAATTGGCTAGCTAGGGTATCGATATGAATTTGTGGGGATAGAGTGTGAAGAAGGTCGTAAACCCCTGCTGTGGTTTTGCTGAGAATTAAGCGTTTATACAGAGTGTTATTCAATGGAAGATCTTCAAGGGCGTGAGCGATGGCGGTTTGGTTTGGCGTTTTTGCAAATGAATCAAAAGCCAGCTCACTACGACCGACATTGAGTGTAACCAGTTTCATCGAGGGGGAGCGAGGATCAGTACCATAATTCAATGTAGTACCAATAAACAGGTAGTTAGGTTCGATGCTATCAAATTTCCCTTGGATATTGGGGGCGCGAATAATGTTGTATTCGGTTCTAAATCGCCCCTGAATTTCATCTTCATTTGGTATACGTTCATTGAATGGCGGTGATTCTTCAGCGAAGAACACTTTGACCTTACCGCCGTTAATAGTCACAGTACCGCCAGCATGTAGGGCATCAAATTCCTGTGTGTGTGTTGTTTGAAGACTCACATGGAATGCACTGCCGGGTTGGAAGGTAGCAGTATTATTCACCGTCATACGCCGTGTTGGGTCTTTAAGATTATCTCCAGGGGTTAAGATAGCACCGCTATTAACCACTAAGTCATCAACCGAGCCAGAAGCTATAAATTGGGCTCCTTGGTTTAATGTCACTGTATTTTTAATGCTGTGAGTGAGCTGTAATGTGCCATTGGTGACGTTGACTGGCGCATGTAGGATGTCTTTGACCTCAAGCTTTCCACCCTTGACATTGACGGGGCCTGTTAAGTGGTTTTCTTGTACTAAAACCACACGGCCTTGCTGTATTTCAAGCCCTGCAAAATGGTTAATTCCAGCTAAGGTTAATGAGCCTTCCCCTTGTTTGATTAACCGCCCTTTGCCATCGATGTTATTACTCCAAATATCGGTAATGCCGACGTTTGCAACGTCGTCTTGAGTTACCCGTTGATTGACGACCCAATCTTCAGCGAAATGCGTAGGCCCTTTATAGGCTTTCGGTAAGTTAATCAGCCCCCAGTGGCTTTCGGGTTGATTTTGTTTAGCTTCCCAGCCCGCTAAAGAGTTAGTGGGATAGGCGGTGCCTGCAATAATTTGCTGCCATTGAGATTTATTAAGATAGGCAAAGCGAGAGCGTAGTAAATACGCGGCGTCAGCAGGGACTTGATCAACGCGAAGTGCCTGAGATGGCTGCTCACTTTGCTTAGCGTAATAACCTAGGTTTTCATTAAAAGAGGGAAGTGAGCCTATCGGTGGTTTGCATTTTTTTTCATTGATGGTGCATTGAGTGTTCAGTTCTTGGCGTACTTCTTTGGCTTGGCTAATCAGTGCATTGGCGGTTTTATCCTCTTTCAGTAAATGGGCGAGAAGATAATAATTGGCGGCGCGCGAGGCAATGGTATCGGTGGGGAAATGTGCGCCGACAATCACACGGCTTTCCCCGTAGCCGATGGCTCTATCAAAAAATTGAGCTCCTTTTTCTGGAAAAATTGTGGCAAATACAGCCGCTTGTTTAAATCCATTCCAAGTATGTCCGCTTGGGTAAGAAGAGCCTGTAATATCGACATAGTTTAGGAGATATTCGCCTTTATCATCGAGAACTTGATTTGGGCGACCACGTAAATAATAGTCTTTGAGAATAAAATCCATTGAGCGAGCTCGGTTTTGAATTGGGTCATCTGCAAAGGTGGCTAAATGGAATAAATTATTTAAACGGTTATAGGCTTTAATTTGTTTAAAATCATTATAATTAAACCCTTTTTTATTAAATACGTATTCTAGGTAAATGTTAAAAAGATATTCTGGTGTGCTTTGTTTATCTTTTTCAGCGTTCTTTTTGCGCTTTCCTGTTAATTGCGTTGCTTGCTGGCTAACGTCTTTATCCCATTGCGCCGCTTGAGACTGCGGGGCTGGGTACGGCGGGATGATTTGGTTTTTTAGTTCGTCAAATCGCTGATTTCGCTGATCAATGATGAATTTACTGGCATCGATATAATCTGAGTTTGCAAAGGTAATCTGGGTATTAAATAGAGCAAATAAACTGAGCGATACAGCAGGAGTTATTTTGTTCATTATAGACCTATAGATTTTTAGAAAGGGTAAAATCTATTTCATCTTAATGCGGTAATTTTTATTTTCTATAAATTAAAAATCAAATGAGACAAACTTTATTTTTATTCTTCATTCTATTAATGAAATTCAATTAGTCATTTTATTTAATTAAATTTGAATTGGAATTAATAATAGATAGATACTTAAGATTAAAATTAAATAAAAAAATAACCCCATACCGAAGTATAGGGTTATTTAATAACTTCTCTGGAAAATCGATTAAATATCGATGTTCGCGGCTTTTAAGGCGTTCTCTTCGATAAAGGCACGGCGAGGTTCAACCGCATCCCCCATCAGGGTAGTGAACAGCTGGTCAGTTGCAATGGCATCTTTGACCGTTACACGCATCATGCGGCGAGTTTCAGGGTTCATGGTGGTTTCCCAAAGTTGTTCTGGGTTCATTTCACCAAGACCTTTATAACGCTGTACGGATAAACCACGACGAGATTCACGGCTTAACCAATCTAATGCTTGCTCGAAGTTGTCGATATTCTGGCGACGTTCACCACGTTGAATATAAGCGCCTTCTTCGATTAATCCACCGATGATGTCACCTAATTCGGTGATACGGCGGTATTCGCTACCATGAACGAAGTCGAAATCGAGGTTGTAGTCGCTATCAACACCATGGGTACGGATACGAATAGTTGGTTCGAATAGTTGACGCTCGCGGTTTTCATGAATGATATAGCTGTAAGAGCTACCCGCTTGCTCGTTCTCTTCTAAACGTGCCACTAAGGTTTTTGCCCACTCTTCAACTTGCGCGCTATCTTTCAGTGCTTCTTCAGTCAGTGTGGATTGATACACTAAGCTGTTCAGCAGCGCTTGTGGATATAAGCGCTCAAGACGGCGGATAATACGGTGTGCAGCATTGTATTCAACAACCAGTTTTTCCAGTTGTTCGCCTTTCATTGCTGGGGCTTCTGCGCTTAAGTGCAGCTCAGCGCCATCCAGCGCGATAGAGATCAGATAGTCGTCCATCGCTTCGTCGTCTTTAATGTATTGCTCTTGTTTACCGCGTTTTACTTTATACAGTGGCGGCTGAGCAATAAAGATGTGACCACGTTCAACGATTTCTGGCATTTGACGGTAGAAGAAGGTCAACAGTAACGTACGAATGTGCGAACCATCGACATCGGCATCCGTCATGATAATGATGCTGTGATAACGCAGTTTATCTGGGTTATATTCATCACGACCAATACCACAGCCTAATGCGGTGATCAGTGTTGCAACTTCTTGGGAAGAGAGCATTTTATCGAAACGCGCTTTTTCCACGTTTAGGATTTTACCTTTCAGTGGCAAAATTGCTTGGTTCTTACGGTTACGACCTTGTTTTGCAGAGCCGCCCGCAGAGTCCCCTTCCACCAAGTACAGTTCAGATAATGCTGGGTCACGTTCTTGGCAGTCTGCCAGTTTACCCGGCAAGCCTGCTAAATCTAATGCCCCTTTACGGCGGGTCATTTCACGCGCTTTACGTGCAGCTTCACGTGCACGAGCAGCATCAATGATTTTTCCAACAACGATTTTAGCGTCGTTTGGATTTTCTAATAAATATTCAACTAGCTTCTCATTCATCATGGTTTCTACAGCAGTTTTTACTTCTGAAGAAACGAGTTTTTCTTTGGTCTGAGAAGAGAATTTTGGATCTGGCACTTTCACAGAAATAACGGCAATTAAGCCTTCACGAGCATCGTCACCTGTTGCGTTGACTTTGCTTTTCTTCTGGTAGCCTTCTTTTTCCATGTAGTTGTTCAGGGTACGGGTCATCGCAGCACGGAAGCCCGCTAAGTGGGTACCGCCGTCGCGCTGAGGAATGTTGTTGGTAAAGCAGTAAACATTCTCTTGGAAACCATCGTTCCATTGCATGGAAACTTCCACGCCGATGCCGTCTTTCTCAGTGGAGAAATAGAATACGGATGGGTGGATTGGGGTTTTGTTACGGCTCAGGTACTCAACGAATGCTTTGATCCCACCTTCATAGTGGAAATGGTCTTCTTTGCCATCACGTTTATCAATTAAACGGATGGAAACTCCTGAGTTTAGGAATGAAAGTTCACGTAAGCGTTTTGCCAGAATGTCGTATTCGAATTCGGTGACACCTTTGAAGGTATCCATGCTTGGCCAGAAACGTACGCGAGTCCCTGTTTGGTCAGTTTCACCAACCACAGTCAGAGGACCTTGTGGCTCCCCGTGCTTGTACACTTGCTCGTGGACTTTACCATCACGGCGGATCACTAATTCAAGTTTTTCAGATAAGGCGTTAACAACCGAAACACCTACACCGTGCAGACCACCGGAAACTTTATAGGAGTTGTCGTCAAATTTACCGCCAGCATGCAGAACAGTCATGATGACTTCTGCAGCGGAGACACCTTCTTCTTCGTGGATGCCCGTAGGGATACCACGTCCATCATCTTGGACAGAGACGGAGTTATCGGCATGGATAGTGATGACGATATCGTCACAGAAACCTGCTAAGGCTTCATCGATAGCGTTATCCACAACCTCGAAGACCATGTGATGAAGACCTGTTCCATCGTCGGTATCACCGATATACATGCCCGGGCGCTTACGCACCGCATCCAGTCCTTTTAATACCTTGATACTTGAGGAGTCATATGTATTCGACATCAACGTTTCCTGCTCTTTCTATTCCTGAGGTTGAACTTCTATTTTGCCTTGCTCTACACTAAACATCTTACTGTTGGCATCAATCATATCATTGACTTGCGCCGGTGTAATAGCACTTACAAACACTTGTGCTTGCGTAGCTTTGAGTCGAGCCGCTAATAATTGCCGGCGACCAGAATCAAGTTCTGAAGCAAAATCATCCAGTAGATACAGGCATTGTTGCCCGCTCTGTTGGGTGAAATATTCACCCTGCGCTAACCTGAGTGCACACATTAATAATTTCAGTTGACCGCGAGAGAGCATATCTTCAACGGGAATGCCATTGGCTCGAATTCGCAGGTCAGCTTTATGTGGCCCCGATGCGGTGTAGGTTAACGCTCTATCGCGCTCAAACTGCCGCTCTAACTGTTCTGAATAATCAATTTCTTTGTCCCAACCACGCTGGAAAGAGACTGAGAGTGAAAATTCGGGTAAAAATTGTTTGCAGGTTTGCTCAATATTTTCTGCGATACCTGCAATATACTCGCCGCGCCATTGGCTAATTTGTTCGGAAATTGGGGCGAGTTGCTGATCCCAATGGCGAATTTGCTCATAACGAGTCACTTGTCGTAAAGCCGCATTCCGCTGCTTTAACAAACGTTTTAAGTCCGACCACGTTGAAAAAAAGAGGGCTTCATTATGAAAGCATCCCCAATCGATAAACGCACGTCGATATTTTGGACCGCCATTCAGCAAGGTAAACCCTTCAGGGGTAATGAGCTGCATTGGCAATAACTTTGCGAGTTCCGCAATTTTATGCCCGTCGGTGCCATCAATTCGGACTTTGCTGTCGCCTTCTCGGTTTTTACTCAAACCCAGCGACAATGTTTTACGTTCGGTGTCTGAGTGTCCCAGTTTACCATGTAAAATAAATTGTTCTTGGTCATGACGGATAACTCTATTCGCCTGAATGCTGCGAAAGGCTCGTCCATGACCAAGTGTATAAATTGCTTCCAGTACACTGGTTTTGCCACTCCCATTAGGTCCAATTAAAAAATTGAACCCAGTTGCAAGGGAGAGATCGGCGTCTTCTATATTACGAAAATCGCGGATCAATAAACGCGAAAGGATCATACGGACTGATTATAAACGCATTGGCATAACAACATAGACCGCAGAGCGGCTTGCTGAGTCTTCAATTTGTACGCTAGAAACGGCATCCGTTAAAAACAGGGTGACATTTTCGCTTTTCAGCGCGTTCAAGACGTCGAGGATGTAACTGACGTTAAAGCCAATTTCCATCTCACCACCTTGGTAATTCACATCAACAATCTCTTCCGCTTCTTCCTGCTCAGGGTTATTCGCCGTGATGCGTAATTGGTTTTCACTGAAGAATAAGCGTACGCCACGGAATTTTTCGTTAGATAAAATCGCTGCGCGTGAGAAAGCTTGTTTGAGCAAATCACAGCGAGCTTCTAAGGTTTTATCTGGATTTTTTGGCAGAACGCGGCGGTAGTCAGGGAAGCGACCGTCAACGAGTTTAGAGGTAAAGATAAAGTCGCCAACATGAGCACGAATATTGTTGCTACCAATTTGTAGCTGCAATAACGCATCGCCACCATCGAGTAGGCGCATCAGTTCCATGACACCTTTGCGAGGTACTATCACAGAATGGGATGGCAATTCTTGACCAATATCCATTGAGCAAACTGCAAGGCGGTGACCGTCTGTGGAGACAGTTCTCAGCATTTGCCCTTCTGTTTCAAACAGCATGCCGTTCAGGTAATAACGAACGTCTTGGTGCGCCATTGAAAACTGGGTCGCTTCAATTAAACGTTTCAGTATGGATTGAGGCAGAGAGAATTCGACTTCGCTTTGCCAGTCATCTAAGTTCGGGAAGTCAGCAGCAGGTAAAGTGGATAATGAGAAACGGCTGCGTCCAGAACGCACAAGCAGTCGGTCATCATTAAGCTCGACTTGGATTTCAGAACCTTCCGGTAAACCACGCCAAATATCAAAAAACTTGCGCGCAGGCACCGTGGTGGCACCAATTTCATGCTCACGAGTGAGCGGAACATTGGCCATCATCTCCATTTCTAGGTCGGTTCCCGTCAGTTGCAGGGCACCTTCTTTTACCTGAAGTAAAAGGTTTCCTAAAATAGGCAACGTTGGACGTCCACCTAAAGGGCCACTAACCTGTTGTAACGGTTTTAATAACTGCTCGCGTTCTATAATAAATTTCATAGCAATTAAGATGATAATGTTCTGATTAGATTTGAAAAATCTTCTTTGATGTCATGGCTTTCTTCTCGTAATTGTTCAATTTTACGACAAGCGTGCAACACTGTAGTGTGGTCACGACCGCCAAAAGCATCCCCGATTTCAGGTAAACTATGGTTTGTCAGCTCTTTCGCCAGTGCCATTGCCATCTGACGCGGACGAGCGACAGAACGAGAACGACGTTTAGAAAGTAAATCAGCGACTTTGATTTTATAGTACTCAGCAACAGTTTTCTGAATATTATCAATAGTTACCAGCTTTTCTTGCAGTGCTAATAGGTCACGTAATGCTTCTCGAACAAAATCGATAGTGATAGCGCGACCGGTAAAATTCGCGTTAGCAATAACGCGGTTTAATGCACCTTCTAACTCACGCACATTAGAACGTAAGCGTTTTGCGATGAAAAATGCCACTTCACCGGGCAGTTGGATTTCGTTTTCATCGGCTTTTTTCATCAAAATAGCCACACGGGTTTCTAACTCAGGTGGTTCAATCGCAACGGTTAAACCCCAGCCGAAACGGGACTTTAATCTATCTTCTACGCCGTTAATCTCTTTAGGATAACGGTCGGAGGTCAAAATAATTTGTTGATTGCCTTCAAGCAGGGCGTTGAATGTATGGAAAAACTCTTCTTGTGAACGCTCTTTGTTAGCAAAAAATTGAATATCATCAATCAGCAAGGCATCGACAGAACGGTAATAGCGCTTGAATTCTTCAATGGCGTTATTCTGCAATGCTTTGACCATATCTCGTACAAATCGTTCAGAATGCATATAGACCACGCGAGCGTTGGCCTTGTGCTGCATTATGCTATTACCCACGGCGTGTAATAAGTGCGTTTTACCTAAACCTGTTCCACCATAAAGGAACAGTGGGTTATAAGCGCCGCCAGGGTTTTCAGCAACTTGCCTCGCTGCCGCGCGAGCCAGTTGGTTTGATTTACCTTCAACGAAGTTATCAAACGTGTGTTTTGGGTTCACATTTGAACGGTATGACACGTCTGGTTGAACTTTAGCTGAGTTGTCCCAACTTGGCTTTACTGGTGCAGATGGTGCGGCGAACGCAGGCATTTCATTATTAGTGCGTACTTGAGGGCTCACCGGCGCGATGGTCATCGGTTTATTGCCTACTTCAAAGTGTAGAGCAGGGGCATCAGAACCGCAAAAGTCATTCAATAATTCATTGATATTATTGATGTACTTATCTCTCACCCAATCAAGGACGAAACGATTCGGGGCATACAGTGCCAGTGTATTATCGTTTAATTCAGCTTGAAGAGGGCGTATCCACATACTGAATTCTGTGGCAGGTAGTTCATCCTGCAATCGGGCAAGACATTGCTGCCAAAGCGAAAGTGACACGTTGGACTCCCCTAACAAGGTCAATGAAACAAGAATTACGGATTTCGTTAAGAATTTTTTTACTGGCAACTATTCCATTAGTCACTTTTCGTGGTCACTAAGAGAATAGGGGGCCAGAGAAGGTGTTTGACTAACTTTTACTCACCATATCTATCCACAGCATATTCCTGATCCTCCGATCAGAAATAGACCTGCGATCATACCGCAAAATTCACTCAAGATCTCTATTCTTTTACACAGTTTTTATGCTTTTTATCCACAGGCAAATGTGATAAGGCGGCTCTGATAGGGGAGAATTTTGCTGGGTAATCGCGGGCAACGACAAATTTTCCACATGTCTGGGGATAACTTTAGCCTATATATAGAAATAATCTCCCAAGATCAAAAAATATTTTCGGATCCCGCTAAGATCCTTGCGCTTTAGGGAGGAGTCCGTATAATCTTCCTCCCTGTGTACACTGCGAATGTCACTTTTTATGATGAATTTAGGCAGCATGGTTTTATGGGTAACGTCAATAAACGCTTGAGTTGATTGAAAGTTAAACTGTTAGACTTGCCTAAAAGGTAGCATAAATGAGTTCCATACGTAGCTTGTCACGGCACATATCGGCAAACCGGTCAGCCAGGTTTAAATAAAAAGTGGTTTGATTACGTCATTTTATTGACGTGACCCCCTATGTTTTATTACAATCCTGCCTCTTTCTATATTGTTGCGATAGAGGCACAGGTGTAAATCAGTTTCCACTGGTTGCCAACGCGTTTACTGAATCAGTAATAAATTTTAAAGTTAGGTAGAAATCGTTATGAAACGCACTTTTCAACCGTCCGTACTGAAGCGCAACCGTTCACACGGTTTCCGTGCTCGTATGGCCACTAAAAATGGTCGTCAGGTTCTGGCTCGCCGTCGTGCTAAAGGCCGCGCTCGTCTGACCGTTTCATCTAAGTAATAAAGCTAGCCCTCTATAGTGGTTACGCTCGCTTTTACCCGGGAGTTACGTTTGTTAACTCCCAGGCATTTCGACAATGTCTTCAAGCAGCCGCAGAGGGCGAGTTCCCCAGAGATAACAATCCTTGGTCGCCTTAACGAGCTGGGGCATCCCCGCATCGGTCTTACCATCGCCAAAAAAAATGTTAAACGTGCTCATGAGCGTAATCGTATCAAACGATTAGCCCGTGAATATTTTCGTTTGCATCAACATGAGTTGCCTTCAATGGACTTTGTGGTTCTGGTTCGCAGAGGGGTAGCCGATCTCGACAATCAACAGATTACGGAATCATTGGATAAGTTATGGCGTCGTCACCGTCGCTTGGCTCAAAAGTCCTGATCATGCTGATCAGAGGTTACCAACTGGCTATTAGTCCGTTGTTAGGACCTCGTTGTCGTTTCAATCCCACATGCTCTAATTACGGAATTGAGGCATTGCGCAGGTTTGGTATGCTAAAAGGTAGTTGGTTAACTGCCAAACGCGTATTAAAATGCCACCCTTTACACGCTGGTGGAGATGATCCTGTCCCACCTAGAAAAACTGATGATAATAGAGAATTATAACGATGGATTCCCAACGCAATCTTCTACTCATCGCTTTGTTGTTCGTGTCGTTCTTAGTTTGGCAGGCTTGGGAGAGCGATAAAGTTGCTCAGGAAACCAAGGCTGTTCAAGTTTCTCAGCAAAAGACGGACATGCCGAGCAGTGCAAGCAATGATGGTCAAGCGGTCACAGGTAGTGAACAAGGTAAGCTTATTGCCGTCAAAACCGACGTACTTGATATTCGTATCAATACTCGTGGTGGTGATATCGATGAGGCTGACCTGTTAGCCTATCCAGCAACCCTGAATTCACCAAACCCATTCCGTTTATTGGAAACCACACCAGGTTTTGTTTATCAGGCTCAAAGTGGTCTGATCGGTCCTCATGGTCCAGACAACCCAGCGAATAACAATGGTCAGCGCCCTCTTTATACTTCAGATGCAGCAAGCTTTGAGTTAAAAGATGGTCAAGACGAATTACGTATTCCGATGTCCTTCACCGATAATAACGGTGTGGTTTATCAGAAGACGTACATTCTGAAGCGTGGCAAATACACTGTTGATGTTGAATACAACATTCAAAACCCAACTGCACAGCCTTTAACACTTGCGTTCTTCGGACAATTAAAGCAAACCATCGCTTTACCAGAACAACGTGACACTGGCAGCAGTAACTTTGCTCTACATACCTACCGCGGTGCGGCTTACTCTTCTGATGAAAATAACTATAAAAAATATAGTTTCAGTGACATCGAAGATAAAAACTTAAGCCTGACAACCAAAGGTGGTTGGGTCGCGATGCTGCAACAATACTTTGCAACTGCGTGGATCCCAGCTTCTTCTGAGCAAAGCACTTTCTACACCATTGATCTCGATAAGAAATCAGCCATCGTTGGTTATAAGAGTGAACCTCTGACCATCGCATCAAATGGTGCTGCGACCTACTCTTCTACACTGTGGATTGGTCC
This sequence comes from Providencia sp. wls1922, assembly GCF_009706505.1. Taxonomy (NCBI): domain Bacteria; kingdom Pseudomonadati; phylum Pseudomonadota; class Gammaproteobacteria; order Enterobacterales; family Morganellaceae; genus Providencia; species Providencia sp. wls1922. The sequence continues at coordinate 15,685 of NZ_WLUG01000106.1, forward strand.
TGAAATTCAGTCAGAAATGGCGGAAGTTGCTCCTCATTTAGACTTAACCGTAGATTACGGTTGGTTATGGTTTATCTCTCAGCCACTGTTCAAACTGTTGAAATTCATTCACGGTTTCGTTGGTAACTGGGGTATTGCCATCATCGTTATCACCTTTATCGTCCGTGGTATTATGTACCCGCTGACTAAAGCGCAGTACACCTCAATGGCGAAAATGCGTTTACTGCAACCTAAACTGGCTGCAATGCGTGAGCGTATTGGTGACGATAAACAACGCATGAGCCAAGAAATGATGGCGCTGTACAAATCAGAAAAAGTAAACCCACTGGGTGGTTGTTTACCGCTGCTGATTCAAATGCCAATCTTCCTTGCGTTGTACTACATGTTGATGGGTTCTGTTGAACTGCGTCATGCACCGTTCTTTGGTTGGATCCAAGACTTGTCTGCACAAGACCCGTACTACATCCTGCCAGTGCTGATGGGTGTGACGATGTTTGTTATTCAGAAGATGTCACCAACTACCGTGACTGACCCAATGCAGCAGAAGATCATGACTTACATGCCAGTCGTATTTACCGTGTTCTTCCTGTGGTTCCCATCAGGTCTGGTTCTGTACTATATCGTGAGCAACTTAGTCACCATTATCCAGCAGCAGGTTATTTACCGTGGTCTGGAAAAACGTGGCTTACATAGCCGTGATAAGAAAGCGAAGAAATAATCTAAATTCCAATCGAGTTTAGAGGGCTTCACAAAGCCAGATTCTATAGTAACATTGAGGCGATCCATTTAGGGTCGCCTCAATTTTTTTAGTCATAGACAGAGAAACATCATGCAAATCAACGATACTATCGTCGCACAGGCAACCGCTCCCGGTCGTGGTGGGGTTGGAATTTTACGTGTATCCGGCCCGCAAGCAGCCCTTGTTGCTGAAACAGTACTCGGAAAGTTACCGAAGCCGCGCTATGCCGATTATCTGCCATTTCGTGATGCAGATGGCTCTGTTCTTGACCAAGGGATTGCTATTTATTTCCCAGGACCTAACTCTTTCACTGGGGAAGATGTTCTTGAACTACAAGGGCATGGCGGTCCTGTTATTCTCGATTTATTACTCAGAAGAATTCTGACCATTGCCAATATCCGTATTGCCAATCCGGGGGAATTTTCTGAGCGTGCATTTTTAAATGACAAACTCGATTTAGCGCAAGCCGAAGCGATTGCCGACCTGATTGATGCGAGTTCAGAACAAGCGGCGCGTTCAGCGATGAACTCTTTGCAGGGTGCCTTTTCCTCTCATATCCATCAATTGGTGGAAGCGCTTACTCACTTGCGTATCTATGTGGAAGCGGCGATTGATTTTCCGGATGAAGAAATTGATTTCCTATCTGACGGTAAAATTGAAGCTAAACTAAACGAAGTGGTGGCGGATTTAGAAGATGTCCGTTCACAGGCTCGTCAAGGGAGTTTGCTGCGCGAAGGTATGAAAGTGGTGATTGCAGGTCGTCCAAATGCGGGCAAATCTAGCTTATTGAATGCATTAGCGGGGCGCGAAGCGGCGATTGTGACGGATATTGCGGGGACTACCCGTGACGTCCTACGTGAACACATTCATATTGATGGTATGCCACTGCATATCATTGATACCGCTGGTTTACGTGAAGCCAGCGATGAAGTTGAACGTATCGGTATTGAACGAGCATGGAAAGAGATTGAACAAGCCGACCGTGTGCTATTTATGGTAGATAGCACCACGACAGATGCTACGGAGCCACAAGAGATTTGGCCTGAATTTATGGCTCGTTTGCCAGAAACATTGCCAGTCACGGTTATTCGTAATAAAGCAGACAAAACAGGGGAATCTGTAGAATTTGTCGCTGATGCCCGTTACCCACTGATCCGTTTATCTGCCCGTGAAGAAAAAGGCATCGATTTGCTGCGTGATCACCTCAAAGAAACCATGGGCTTCAATAGCAACACAGAAGGTGGTTTCCTTGCCCGTCGTCGCCACTTACAAGCATTGAACAATGCCGCAACCCACCTTGCACAAGGCTATGACCAGTTAGTGAACGCTCGCTCCGGTGAGCTGCTGGCTGAAGAGTTACGCTTAGCTCAGCAAGAACTGAGCGAAATCACCGGTGAGTTTACCTCCGATGATTTGTTAGGGCGTATTTTCTCGAGTTTCTGTATTGGTAAGTGATTAAGATAAATAAAAAACCATTTTCCTGACATCGGGAAAATGGTTCTAGCCCACAGACATTGCATGTAAATTCATTTAGGCGGTGAGTGAATACTGGTTAGTCTATCACCCGGCTCGGATGGGTAAACACGGTGGCTTTACCTTGGCGGCAGAAACCGACCAGCGTTAAATTGGCTTTTTCGGCGACTTCAATCGCCAATGATGTTGCGGCTGAAACCGCAAATAGAATTTCCGCACCGCAGCTTGCGGCTTTTTGTACCATTTCATAACTTGCGCGACTAGACACTAAAATAGCGCCTTGCTGCCAATCAGAACGGCTTTTCATTCCCAGTAGCTTGTCTAGCGCAACATGACGGCCCACATCTTCACATCCGCCCACTAGGCGACCTTCAGGTGAGATCCACGCAGCGGCATGAGTACAACCGGTTAATGCGCCAATTTCTTGAACTGTCTTCAATTCTTGTAGAGCGTTATCGAGATAAGATAATGAGAATGTTTGAGTGAATGGCAGCGGAGTGATAGGCTTAAATATCTCATCGAGCTGTTCTGTACCACAAATACCGCAGCCAGTTCGCCCAGTCAGATTACGACGACGCTCTTTGAGCGCCATAAAACGGCGGCTTGATAACTCAATATGAACTTCAATGCCTCGGTGACAACCTTGCGCAATATCAATTCCGCGAATTTCATCACGGGATTGTATTATCCCTTCTGATAATGAAAATCCGACAGCAAAATCTTCCAGATCTTTGGGTGTCGCCATCATTACCACATGAGATATCCCGTTATAAACGAGAGCGACAGGGACTTCCTCCGCAACGAAATCATTAACCAGTGAACCGAGGTTATTTTTTTGTTGCACGATTGTGGATTGAACGCCGATCATTTTAGATAATTTAGGGTTATTTGTAGTATTTGTTTCATACATTAGATGAATTCCTATCACTAATGATACATAATATTCGATATGGGTAAAAAGAATTTACACCATTGATCAGGCAATGAACCTGAATACGTAAGGAAGACGTTGAATAAGAACAGTTTACCTCAAATTTTGTGACGAAGTTAGGTAAACATGAGCAATGTATATGAGGAGATCCCCCATGCAAGTCAGCAGAAGGCAGTTCTTTAAGATCTGCGCTGGCGGTATGGCAGGTACAACGGCAGCAGCGCTGGGTTTTGCTCCAGCAACTGCATTAGCCTCTACACGCCAGTATAAACTACTGCGTGCAAAAGAGACTCGAAATACCTGTACCTACTGTTCTGTCGGCTGTGGGCTGTTAATGTACAGCCTAGGTGATGGCGCGAAGAATGCGAAAGAAAGCATTTTTCATATCGAAGGGGACCCGGATCATCCGGTAAACCGTGGTGCACTTTGTCCTAAAGGTGCAGGATTAATCGACTTTATCCACAGTGAGAGTCGACTCAAGTATCCAGAAGTTCGCGAACCAGGCACTAATGAATGGAAACGCATCACTTGGAACGACGCGTTTGACCGCATCGCCAAGTTAATGAAAGAAGACCGTGATGCAAACTTCATTAAACAGAATAAAGATGGTGTAACGGTCAACCGTTGGTTAACCACCGGTATGCTGTGTGCATCAGCGGCAAGTAACGAAACAGGTTTTGTAACCCAAAAATTTAGTCGCGCCCTCGGCATGCTTGCCGTGGATAACCAAGCGCGTGTCTGACACGGACCAACGGTAGCAAGTCTTGCTCCAACATTTGGTCGCGGTGCGATGACCAACCACTGGGTTGACATTAAAAACGCAAACCTGATCGTCGTTATGGGCGGTAATGCGGCAGAAGCGCATCCAGTCGGTTTCCGCTGGGCGATGGAAGCGAAAATCCACAATAAAGCAAAATTAATCGTTATCGATCCACGCTTTACCCGTACTGCGGCTGTGGCGGATTTTTACACGCCTATCCGTTCAGGTACCGATATTGCCTTCCTGTCAGGTGTTATCAAATACTTGCTGGATAACGAAAAAATTCAACGTGAATACGTTGAGGCGTACACCAACGCCAGCTTAGTTATTCGTGAAGACTTCGGTTTTGATGACGGTCTGTTCACCGGTTACGATGCAGAAAAACGTCAATATGATAAAACCACGTGGAACTACGAGATGGATGAGAACGGCTTAGCGCTGCGCGATCCGACTCTGAAAAACCCACGTTGTGTTCTGAACCTATTGAAAGAGCACGTGAGCCGTTATACCCCAGAAGTGGTTAACAACATCTGTGGTACGCCAATCAAAGACTTCTTGCAAGTCTGTGAATACATTGCAGAAACTAGCGCGAAAGACAAAACAGCGTCCTTCTTATATGCGCTGGGTTGGACTCAACATACCGTTGGTGCGCAGAACATTCGTACCATGGCGATGATCCAGTTACTGCTTGGTAACATGGGTATGTTAGGTGGTGGTGTGAACGCACTGCGTGGACACTCCAACATCCAAGGTCTGACTGACTTAGGTCTGTTATCTCAGAGCTTACCGGGTTACCTGACATTACCATCAGAAAAACAAACAACCTTAGAAAGCTATTTAGCGGCGAATACACCAAAAGCGACCGTTGCTGGTCAGGTGAACTATTGGGGCAACTACCCTAAATTCTTCGTCAGTTTAATGAAGACTTTCTATGGCGATAAAGCGCAGAAAGAGAATAACTGGGGCTTCGACCTGTTACCTAAGTGGGATCAGGGCTACGACGTTCTACGTTATTTTGAAATGATGGATAAGGGCGAAGTTAACGGCTATATCTGCCAAGGCTTTAACCCATTAGCCTCATTCCCGAACAAGAACAAAGTCTCGAAATCGCTTTCTAAGCTGAAGTTCTTAATTACTATCGACCCGCTGAACACAGAAACTGCAAACTTCTGGCAAAATCACGGCGAAATGAACGATGTGAAACCGGAAGAGATTCAAACCACCGTGTTCCGTCTGCCATCTTGCTGTTTCGCTGAAGAAAACGGTTCAATTGTTAACTCAGCACGTTGGTTACAGTGGCACTGGAAAGGTGCAGACGCCCCAGGTGAAGCTATCAGTGATGGTGAAATCCTGTCAGGTATCTACCATCGCCTGCGTCAAATGTATGAAACTGAAGGCGGCGCAGTACCTGAACAGGTTCTGAGCATGACTTGGGATTACCTCGACCGCGATAATCCAACGCCGGAAGAAGTGGCTCAAGAAAGCAACGGTTACGCATTAGAAGACCTGAAAGATGCTGACGGCAACGTGATTGTGAAAAAAGGCGAACTGCTTAGTTCGTTTGCGCAATTACGTGATGACGGTACGACGGCTAGTGGTTGCTGGATCTTCTCTGGTAGCTGGACGCCGAAAGGTAACCAAATGGCTAACCGTGATAACTCCGACCCAACGGGTCTGGGTAACACATTAGGTTGGGCATGGGCATGGCCACTGAACCGCCGCGTGATTTATAACCGTGCGTCGGCTGACCCAATGGGTAAACCATGGGATCCGAAGCGCCAAATCCTTGAGTGGAATGGTAGCAAGTGGGTAGGTATGGATATTCCAGACTACAGCACTGCAGCCCCAGGAAGCGGTGTCGGTCCATTTATCATGCAGCCTGAAGGTATGGGTCGTTTATTTGCACTGGATAAGATGGCAGAAGGTCCATTCCCAGAGCATTACGAACCAATCGAAACGCCGCTGGATACTAACCCGCTGCATCCAAATGTGGTGTCAAACCCTGCTGCTCGTGTGTTTAAAGACGACTGGGCGCAAATGGGTAAAGCGACTGAGTTCCCATACGTGGGTACCACTTACCGCTTAACTGAGCACTTCCACTATTGGACGAAGCATGCGCTGTTAAATGCCATTATCCAACCTCAACAGTTCATTGAAATTGGTGAACGTTTAGCGAAAGAAAAAGGCATCGAGCAAGGCGATACGGTTAAGGTCAGTTCTAAGCGTGGTTACATCAAAGCGAAAGCCGTGGTCACTAAACGTATTAAAACTCTGCAAGTGGATGGAAAAGACATCGATACCATCGGTATTCCAATTCACTGGGGCTTTGAAGGTGTTGCAGTGAAGGGCTTTATCACCAACACATTAACGCCATATGTGGGTGATGCGAATACTCAGACGCCGGAATTTAAATCATTCCTTGTCAACGTGGAAAAGGTGTAAGGAGATAAATTATGTCAATGCAATCTCAGGACATTATTCGTCGCTCGGCCACCAATTCCCTGACGCCCGCACCTCAGGTGCGGGACTATAAGGAAGAAGTTGCAAAGCTGATTGACGTCACAACCTGTATCAGCTGTAAAGCGTGTCAGGTTGCGTGTTCCGAATGGAACGATATCCGCGACAAAATCGGAACAAACGTTGGGGTGTATGACAACCCAACGGATTTAACCGCTAAGTCATGGACAGTAATGCGCTTCTCTGAAGTGGAAGAGAACGATAAATTTGAATGGCTGATCCGTAAAGATGGCTGTATGCACTGTGCTGATCCGGGCTGCCTGAAAGCATGCCCATCAGAAGGCGCAATCGTCCAGTATAAAAACGGTATCGTGGATTTCCAATCTGAACACTGTATCGGTTGTGGTTACTGTATCGCGGGTTGCCCGTTCAACGTGCCACGCATCAACAAAGAAGACAACCGCGCATACAAATGTACGCTGTGTGTCGACCGTGTTGAAGTCGGTCAAGAGCCTGCTTGTGTGAAAACATGTCCAACTGGCGCTATCCATTTTGGTAGCAAAGAAGACATGATTGGCATGGCTGGCGAGCGTGTTGAAGAGCTGAAAACTCGTGGTTATGCAAACGCAGGTTTATACGATCCACAAGGTGTGGGCGGTACGCACGTTATGTATGTATTGCACCATGCAGATAAGCCGCAGTTGTATCACGGATTACCAGAAAACCCGACCATCAGCCCAACAGTTACCTTCTGGAAAGGTATCTGGAAGCCGATTGCTGCGGTTGGTTTTGCGGCAACATTTGCGGCGGCAATTTTCCACTATGTGGGAATTGGTCCAAACCGCGTCTCCAAGAAAGATGAAGAAGAGGCTCTAGAAGATTTGCATAACGCAATGTCGTCTGACACTTCGAAATCAAAAGAAGGGGAGGATCAGAAATGATGCCAGATGATAACGACAAAATTATTCGCCACAAACCGATTGAAAGGATTAATCACTGGGCGGTTGTGATTTGCTTCTTGTTCACGGCTATCAGCGGGCTGGGCTTTTTCTTCCCATCGCTGAACTGGTTTATGAACATTTTAGGCACGCCACAACTGTCTCGAATTTTGCATCCATTTGTGGGTACGGCGATGTTCTTGCTGTTCGTCTTTATGTTCTTCCGTTATTTCCACCATAACTTCATTAATAAAGAAGATATCAAGTGGGGGAAAAATATCGGTAAGGTACTGAAAAACGAAGAAGCTGGCGACGTAGGCCAATATAACCTCGGTCAGAAAGGGGTGTATTGGGTGGTCACTATCTGCTTACTGGCATTGGTTGTCACTGGCGTGATTATGTGGCGCCCATTCTTCGCGGACTATTTCCCAATCCCAGTGTACCGTGCAGCGATTCTTATTCACTCGCTGTCAGCCATTGGCTTGATCCTGATGATTGTTGTGCATGCGTATGCGGCAATTTGGGTCAAAGGCTCTGTGCGTGCGATGGTTGAAGGTTGGGTAACACGTGGTTGGGCGAGAAAGCACCACCCACGTTGGTACCGCGAGCTAGTTGCTAAAGAGAAACAGCAACAAGAGCAGCAAGAGAAAAACTAAGTGTTTTTGTCTCGATGAATCAAGCCCACAACATTGGTTGTGGGCTTTTTTATCACTAAAATAGATAGTGCTAATCACGGATTGTGAAGCTGTAAATTAGCGCACATCCCAAGAGAACTAATACGGCAGAAAACCCGACATATTGGTAATTCACCGATAAAACCCCGCCCGCTAATCCCCCCGTAATAAAAGAGAGTACAGCCAAGAGTAAAACTTTTTTGCTACTGTCCCCGGGCACATTTTTCAAAAAGGCATTAATGCAGGATGTGGTCATGCCGGTGACATAGGTGGAGTGGATCCCAACTGTTCCTGCCTTATTAAAATAACCATTTTGAATTCCCATTGATAAGCTGATCAGCAAAATGGCTAAATCAGGTGAATACAAAGGCTGGATGAAAAAATAAATAGTGAAAACACCACTAAATATTAAAAATACCAGACCTAGAACAAAGCGGTATAACACGATTGCGCTATGCTTGAGCCGAATCCAAGAACCCAAAAATGTTCCTGCAAAAAATCCTAATATGGAAATTGCAGAGAGTAGCAACATGCCAATATTCATTTTGGCGAGGTAAATCATACTTAAAATGCTATTTCCCGTCAGGTGGCCAGTAAATACCTCAAAGATGACAAATGAGCAGGCATCGACAAATCCGCCAATAAAGGCAAGCAATAAAAAGAAGGGTGTGTGAGACTTCGCTTCGAAGTGAAATAATGACGTCATATTGTTGCCCTTTATGATGCGGATAGAGAGCACACTATTATATGTGCCAATTGGATTAACATCATGGAAATAACAGTAGTTATATCAAATAAAAATGCCCTAATACCAATTTGTTATTTCCACATACAAACCAGGGTTAACAACGGTGAATATTCGGAGGGCTAGAGTAGCCTATCAGCGACTTTTGTTTTATCCTGACGGGTAAAACGGCAAGACTTGCTGGTTAATCGAATATTTTCTTAGAGGCTTGCGGGGAAATGCGAATAGGCAATTTCTCGGAGTAAGTTGTTATAAAAAATATAAAAGAGAGAGAGCAATGGGTATTCGTATCGTCCCGAAAGAAGAATTAGGTCAAGAGAGATTAAAAGAGAAAGGCATCGGCTTTATTCCGCCTGTTTTATTCCCGAATTTAAAAAGCCTTTATCAACGTCGTGCAGAAAGATTAAAAGAGTTAGGCGTTGGTGAACATCCTTTTGCAGATTATCTGAACTTCGCTGCGGAAGTGGCAACGGCACAAAATAATGCGCAACATGACAATCCATTAGAGATGGATATGGAAGCGGTTTTAGCGCGTTCAATGGCAACGAATACTGCACCATTAGATGCAAAAACATTCCCACGCACGGATCACTGGCACAAATTATTACGTTCAATCATCGCCGAATTGATGCCGATCGTGCCAGATTCTGTCCGTACTGCCTTGGAAAACTTAGAAAAAGCATCAGAAGCTGAACTCGAAGAGATGGCAACTGCGCTGTTAAACGAACAGTTTGAAAAAGTCCCTGCGGATAAATCTATGTTCATTTGGGCGGCATTGTCTGTCTATTGGGCACAAATGGCCTCCAATATTCCAGGTAAAGCTCGCGCAGAACACGGAGATCACCGTCATTACTGCCCAGTGTGCAACAGCATGCCTGTTTCTAGCATTGTACAAATTGGGACTAGCCAAGGCTTACGCTATTTGCACTGCACACTGTGTGAAACAGAGTGGCACATGGTTCGTGTGAAATGCAGTAACTGCGAACAAACTCGTGACCTGAATTACTGGTCTCTGGATGATGAAAATGCGGCAGTGAAAGCAGAAAGTTGCGGTGACTGTGGTAGCTATCTGAAAGTCTTATACCAAGAGAAAGAAGCCAAAGTGGAAGCGGTAGCGGATGATTTAGCTTCGATCATTTTAGATGCACGTATGGAAGAAGAAGGTTTTGCTCGTAGCAGCATTAACCCGTTCTTATTCCCTGGCGAAAAATAATCTGTTAGCTGCACAGTAAGAAAGAGAAGAGTGACTATGGATGAATCAAATGTCGCGCTATACCGCCAATTACCTGCCATCGATAAGCTTTTGCAATTCGATGAAGCGCAGGTGTTGGTAGAGAAATCGGGTCTGCATTGGGTTACGGAATGTCTTCGTGAAATGCAGGAACAAGCGCGAGCATCTATCGCACAAGACGGATGCTTACCGGATTGGCACGGTGATTGGTTAGCAGAACTTTCTGTTCGCCATGATGAATTGCAACACAGCGCGTTAAAAAACGTCTTTAATTTGACGGGGACTGTGTTGCACACCAATCTAGGGCGTGCGGTGATGTCCAATACCGCCATCCATGCGGTCTCGCAAGTGATGAGCTCGCCAGTCACTTTAGAATATTCTCTTGATGGTGCAACGCGAGGGCATCGTGACCGTGCTATTGCTGACTTACTGTGCCAACTAACAGGGGCAGAAGATGCCTGTATTGTGAATAACAATGCGGCGGCGGTTTTACTGTTATTAGCCACGGTAGCTCCGCAGCGCGAGGTGATTGTCTCTCGCGGTGAGCTGGTAGAAATTGGGGGCGCATTCCGCGTTCCCGATGTGATGGCTCAGGCAGGCTGTAAATTGGTTGAAGTGGGTACCACGAACCGAACCCATTTACGGGATTATGAAAATGCCATTAATGACCAAACTGGGTTGTTAATGAAGGTGCATACCAGTAACTACAGTATTGAAGGCTTTACCGCGGAAGTTGAAGGGGAAGAGCTAGCTGTTTTAGGGCAAAAATACCAATTACCAACGGCGATTGATTTAGGCAGTGGGTCAATGATTGATATGACTGCATATGGATTACCTGCGGAGCCGATGCCACAAGCGTATTTATCTCAAGGCATTGATTTAGTCTCTATTTCTGGAGACAAACTTCTGGGAGGACCTCAAGCGGGGATCATTCTCGGTAAGAAAAAATGGATTGATGCCATTCAAAAACACCCCTTAAAACGTGCCCTTCGCGTAGATAAAATGGTGCTAGCTGCGTTAGAAGCGACGCTAAAACTCTATTTAACCCCTGAAAAACTTACCACTGAACTGCCGACATTACGTTGGTTAACACGTTCCCAAGAAGAAATTAGGCAGAGTGCCGAAAATATCCTCGTGAAGCTGCAAGCTTATTATGGGGATCGTTTCTTTGTCGAGGCTGAGCCTTGTTTATCACAAATTGGTAGCGGCTCTCTTCCTGTTGACCGATTACCCAGCTATGCGATTACATTCGCGCCTCTTGATGGAAAAGGCGGTAATTTAGAGCGTCTTGCCAACCGTTGGCGTCAATTACCTCAGCCTGTGATCGGACGTTTAAAAGAGGGCAAATTGTGGCTAGACCTACGTTGTCTTGAGGATGAACACGAGTTAGTGCAGGCGTTATTGTCATGATTTTTGCGACAGCCGGTCATGTTGACCATGGTAAAACATCGTTAATTCAAGCGCTGACAGGCGTGAACACCGCGCATCTTCCAGAAGAGAAGAAACGCGGAATGACCATCGACCTTGGCTATGCGTATTGGCCGCAATCTGACGGTAGCTCAATCGGTTTTATTGATGTTCCCGGACATGAAAAATTTCTCGCGAACATGTTGGCGGGGATCGGTGGGGTTAATCATGCCCTACTGGTGGTGGCGTGCGACGATGGAATAATGGCGCAAACCCTTGAGCATTTGTCGATTTTACGGCTTGCGGGTTGCCAAGATGTCTCGGTGATTTTAACCAAAGCCGACCGTGTTGATGAGTCGAGAGTGGCAGAGGTCACTCAGCAGGTTCACGCGGAACTGCGTCGCCAAGGCTGGTTGAATGCGCCACTATTTATCACTTCAGCAAGTACAGGGCTTGGCATTGATGCGCTGCGTCAATACTTACAGCAACTGCACCAACAACATAATTCTTCTACTAACCTGCAACAGCGTTTTCGTTTAGCCATCGACCGTATTTTCCATGTGAAAGGGGCGGGGATTGTAGTCACAGGAACGGCGCTAGCGGGTAAAGTGAATGTGGGTGAATCCTTATGGGTGACGGGGGCGGATACTCCAGTCCGTATTCGTGGGATTCATCGCCAAAACCAAGTGGCTGAGTTTGCTCAAGCAGGGGATCGCGTCGCGCTTAACTTAACGGGGAATATCGATAAAGAGTCGATAACCCGTGGTGATTGGCTGCTGGCCGAGCAACCTGCTTTTATCGCCTCTCGGGTGATAGTGGAACTGACTTGTGATGCGCCACTTAAACATTGGCAACCCGTGCATTTATACCACGGTGCAAGTCACATTACAGGGCGAGTCTCTTTGCTGACAGAATCGGGCGAAACACCAATGTTGGCAGAGCTGATTTTAGATACGCCACTGTGGCTGGTGGATAATGACAGATTAATTATTCGCGATATTAGTGCGCGGCAAACCCTTGCTGGTGCGCGAGTGATCCGCTTAGTGTCTCCGCGTCGTGGTAAGAGACAACCTGAGTTTCTCGATTGGCTATCCCGTTTATGTGCAACGGATGATGAGCTGGCGCAGCTTAACCTACAGTTACCCAGCGGTGAGCTAGACTTAAACAGTTACGGTTGGTCGCGCCAGTTAACTCAGTCGGCATTAGATTCCTTGTTGGAACAAGTTGATATTGTCCGTGTCGGCGATGTCGTACTTTCTGCGTTTAAAGCGCAGGTTGCCAAGGACAAGTTGACTCAATCCCTCGAAAATTTCAATGAAGTTCATAGCGATCAGATAGGTGTCGGTAAAGCGCGATTGAAACGAATGGCGCTGCCTACGATGGATGAAACCTTGGTATTCAAATTGATTAATGATTTGATTGCCGAGGGGGTGATTAAGCAGACTCGTGGCTGGTTGCATATGCCGCAGCATGGGTTAGTGTTTGATGCCAAGCAGCAAGGTATTTGGCAACAAGTGGAAGGGCTGTTCTCGCATCCTGAAGCTCGTTGGGTACGCGATATTGCCGTAGAAACAGGTCACGATGAAGATACTATTCGCCGTATACTGAAAAAAGCTGCACAAATGGGGATGATCGTAGCGATTGTGCGCGATAGGTATTATAGCAGCGAACAGATCCGCCAATTTGCCCAAATTATTTCACGTCATTGTGCTGATCACGAGGTGATTTTTGCCGCTGATTTTCGTAATGAACTGGGTATTGGTCGTAAACTTGCGATTCAAATTCTCGAATTCTTTGATAAAAGCGGCTTTACTCGTCGTAAAGAGGATGGGCATTATTTACGAGACAAAGGCATTTTTGTTGAATAAATTGTAGGGTTTTCGCCATTATAATGTTGGCAGTTTTGTTAACCTTGATACCTTTTTGTGAATTGTGGAAGTCAAATGAATAAAAAACTAATTGCGAGTATTTATCTGGCGCTGATTTTTATTGGCTCGCTGTTTTTAGTCTTTGAAAAAAGTGGCGTTATCTATCCTGGTCTGATTTCCATTTGTGTTTATGCTGTCATATTCGGTGTTTTATTTACAGTCACTGCTCGTTGGGTTTTCTCTGCAATTATTACGAGTACCCTGTTTATTATCATCAAAATCTTTAATCAGTTAAAAGTTCACTATTATAAAGAGCAACTTTTCTTCACTGATATTAATTTGATGACGGATACCTCCAACTTAGGGACATTAGGTCACTATTGGTTGGCGGGCGTGGCGGTACTTGCGTTATTTATTCTGCTTATCATCAACGGTGTGATCAGTTGGCGCTTATCGACACCATGTAAACGCAAGATATCACGTGTGGTTAGTGTGCTCATGGTTATCGTTGGTTACTTTGGGGCGGATTGGGCAAGTACGCATTACTTTGATAAATGGTCACAAATGTTGCCGAAAGGTCGTGGTACAGTGACTAACTTGGTGATGTCTGCACAGAATGCGAAATACAAATCACCGCATTTTGTGGGTGATGCGAGCTATTTTGAACAAAAAGCGGCGAATGTTTCTTTGGCGAAGAATGAACAAACCGAAAAGCCTGACATTCTGCTGTTGTTACAAGAATCCACGGTTGATCCAAAAGTTTATGATTTACCTGCAGGGACTAAACTGCCAGAGTTATTTATGTTTCAGCAAGATGCCAATATGATTGCACATAGTCCGATGCGCGTACAAACCTTCGGTGGTGGAACATGGTTATCTGAGTTTTCTGCATTAACGGGGTTAAATAGCGATGATTTCGGAGCACAAAAAAGCGGTGTGTTCTATTTTGTGGTCGATCATTTAAATAACAGCTTATTTAAAGAGATGAAAGCCAACGGTTATTATACGGTCGTCCTGACACCGTTTAATAAAGGGGCTTATCATTCTGGTCACGCTTATGAAACGATGGGCGTTGACCGTATCATTCAGCCTCAAGAGTTAGGTTATCCAGGCAAGTTGCAAGATAATTTATGGACGATCAGCACGGAAGATATGCTGAAGTACGTAAAAGAAATTTTGGCAACAGAAACGGACAAGCCCGTCTTTATTTTTGCATTAACCATGTATGAACACGGACCTTATAAAGAAGGTCACAGTGATGACTATGGAATTAAAGATAAGCTAGATAATAAAGATTCCGCAGGCGAATTTAGCCATTATATGGAAAAAATCGTCCATTCTGATGCGGCCATTCGTGATTTCGTTTCGTTTATGGAAAAGCGTCAGCGCCCACTGATGTTCCTCTATTTTGGTGACCATCAACCGGGGATCAGTTTGGACAAATATAAGTCCACATTATCGTCTCCTGCTTATGCGACACAGTTTACCCTAAGAGATAATCTCAAAGCGGGTACCGCAATTAAAACAGGTGAGTTAACGGACATTTCATTCCTTGGTGGAATGTTATTGGAACGCGCAAATTTGAAAGTTTCGCCGTTCTATGAAGCGAATATTAAGATGCGCCATTTATGCGACGGTAAACTGAATGACTGTGAAGATAAGCAGTTACTCGATGGTTATCGCCACTATGTTTATCATGTGCTCGGTGTCGCCAATAAAGATGAGACCAAGTAGTTTATCTCTAATTAGTGCTAGAATGTTGATAAACCATCATTTAATAACGTAAGAAGATAACGAATATGAAATATTTGGTCACGGGAAGTGCCGGGTTTATTGGTTTTAGATTGTGTCAAAGACTATTAGAAAGTGGGCATGAAGTTATCGGTATCGATAATATGAATGCCTATTATGATCAGGGATTGAAACAGTCTCGACTGCATATACTTGAACAATATCCGCAGTTCCGGTTTATTCATCTTGATATCACTGACCGCGAAAAAGTGCTGGTGTTGTGTACTCAAGAGAATTTCGACCGCGTTATCCATCTTGCCGCACAGGCAGGGGTGCGTTACTCATTACAAAACCCATTTGCCTATGCTGACAGTAACCTGAATGGGCATTTGGCGATTTTAGAAGGTTGCCGCCAAGCGAAAGTGAAACACTTGGTGTATGCCTCTTCGAGTTCAGTGTATGGCGTGACCGATAAAATGCCATTCACTACCGACATGTCCACCGATCACCCTATTTCGTTATATGCCGCGACCAAAAAAGCCAATGAGTTAATGGCGCACTCTTATTCGCATCTTTATCAGCTCCCGACGACAGGCTTACGCTTTTTCACCGTGTATGGTCCGTGGGGACGCCCTGATATGGCGCTGTTTAAATTCACCAAGGCTATCTTAGCGGGTGAACCTATCGATGTTTATAATAACGGCGATCTGAGCCGTGATTTCACTTTCATTGATGATATTGTCGAAGGTGTTATTCGCGTTTCAGATATAATCCCGCAAGCAGACCCGCAAAATCGCTCAGATTCGCCAGCGCAAAGCAGCGCACCTTACCGGATTTATAATATTGGTAATGGACAGCCTGTGAAGCTGATTGATTTTATTTCTGCATTGGAAAATGCGTTAGGAAAAGAAGCCATTAAGAACTTCTTACCGATGCAAGCGGGAGATGTTTACACGACATGGGCAGACACCGAAGACCTGTTTAACGTCACCGGTTATCGCCCACAAGTTTCTATTGAACAGGGTGTTCAGGCGTTTGTTGATTGGTACAAGTCGTATTATCACCGTTAATATCGGTCATCAATACGATTTACCATCAATATAGTTTACCACCTGAAATATCCGCAGAAGGATTTGAGAGGCAAGTTTGAAAATAGCAATCGCAGGTACCGGCTACGTCGGTCTGTCTAACGCCAT
>NZ_WLUG01000107.1:0-53623 GCF_009706505.1 Providencia sp. wls1922
CTTACCGCCTAGCTGCAATTCAAATTATTTAGAGTATTGTTTTTCTGGCATATTTTAGTGATCACTTGCCGAGCAAGTGCAAGAAGTGAATATGTTTTTCATACTGGTCGAGGATGTCATGAATGATCTGCTCTTTCGCCCAGCCCATCACGTCGTAATCCTGCCCACCTTCTTTTAAGTGAATTTCTGCGCGATAGTATTTTTGCTCTTCACTGCGCTCTTCATCACTGTCTGTTCCCATACCTGCCAGGGCAAAGGCCGGCTGAATATAGTAACGTAGGCGAACTTCGTATAAAAAGTTCATATCTTCGCCTAAATCCACCTCAAATCCGATCCTATCGTCTTTATCGGTATGGATATGGCAAACCGTGCCTTGCTTGGCGAGCTCCTCAGAAACCATCTCCATGGATGGTTTCACGGACTCTTCCATAAAGCGTTTTACATGAGCGCGTTTCGGGAAATAGACAATATTACGTAAGCGGCGCTGCCACGGAATCGGGTTACGGCTTGCTGTTGGGGCGATAGTGGCTAATTGCTGGCTATCACGCTTATAGGCATCCACTCGTAACGCTTTGAATAATCCATAAATGGAGACAAGCAGAACAGCGGCGAATGGCAAGGCACTAGCGATGGTTAAGGTTTGCAGCGCCTGCAATCCTCCCGCCAACAGCATGGTGATTGCCACAACACCCATTAATCCAGCCCAGAAAATACGTTGCCAGACTGGCGTATCGGAATCGCCACCCGAGGCGAGGGTATCGACCACCATGGCACCGGAGTCTGCGGAGGTGACAAAGAATACCACCACCATCAACATGGCGAAGAAAGATAATACTGTTGAGAACGGGAAGTAAGTTAGAAATTCAAATAGGGCGAGTGACACATCCGATTGCACCGTTTCTGCCAGTCGGGTTGCCCCTTGGTTTTTGATTAAATCAATGGCGGTATTACCAAAGAACGTCATCCACATTAGGGTAAAGCCCGCAGGAACAAACAGAACGCCAGTGACAAACTCACGAATGGTACGACCGCGAGAAATTCTTGCGATAAACATCCCAACAAATGGTGACCATGATAACCACCAGCCCCAATACAGCAGCGTCCAACCCCCTAGCCAATCACTGGATTTAGGTTCGTAGGCATACAAGTTAAACGTTTTGCTGACGATCTCTGAGAGATATCCCCCCGTATTTTCAACAAAGGATTTTAGCAATAAGACCGTCGGACCTAAGATCACAATCAACAGTAACAACAGGAAGGCGAGACCGAGGTTCAGCTCAGATAAAATACGGATCCCTTTATCTAATCCAGAGACGACGGATAAAGTCGCGAGAGCGGTGAAGGCGATAATCAAGCCAACTTGCACGGTTTCATTCACCGGTAAACCGAACAGATGGTTCATTCCCGCGTTAACTTGCAGTACCCCAAAGCCAAGAGAGGTCGCGACACCAAATACGGTACCGACTACCGCAAACACATCGACAGCGTGACCTAAAGGACCATAAATTCGGTCACCAATAATGGGATATAGGGCTGAGCGCAGGGTAAGTGGCAATCCGTGGCGATAGCTGAAAAAGGCCAGAATCAAGGCGACAATGGCGTAGATAGCCCAAGCGTGTAATCCCCAATGGAAGAACGTCAGGCGCATGGCTTCTTTGGCGGCTTCTACGGTTTGCGGATCCCCTACTGGTGGATTGAGATAGTGCATGACGGGCTCGGCAACGCCGAAGAACATCAAGCCGATCCCCATTCCAGCGGAGAACAACATGGCAAACCACGAGACATAGCTGAAGTTGGGCTGTGCGTGATCAGGACCTAATTTTATCTGTCCATAACGCGAGAGTCCCAGATAAGTCACACTCAACAAAATGATGGCTACAGCGAGAATGTAGAACCAACTGGCGTTGTTAAATAGGTTCTTTTGAAGATGACTTAGATGAGATTCTGCCATTTCAGGCATTAAGGCGGCAAAACCGACGATAAGCAGAATAATGATAGCCGAACTGTAAAACACAGGGGGGCTGATTTTGGTGCGTACTTTTTTGTTTTCAGTCACGTTTTGACTCATAACGACCTTCTTTGATTTTTATTTTATTTTTTGCATACCAATCTTAAGGGGGCATGCGGCGAGCTGTCCTTCTGAATGAAACAATAGGTTATTGCGAAAGGGTTTCCCTATAGGAAACGAAATAGAAAGAACAATAAAATGGCTAAATTGTGAGCGTTGATAACGATGATTTATGGCTGAATTATCAACAAAAATTGGTAAGTGGTGACCCCCTTTGAACCCTGTGATGAACAAAAAACGAAAGGGTATACTGCCATGGTAGGCATTAATGATCAACCTAAGCGGTAAAATGAAAATAAACATAGGGTGTAAATTTCATGTTATTTATCAATTCATTGTTTATTTATCTTACTGTATTTTGGTGTTATTTATGGAAATGTAGCCAAGTGAGCAAAAGAGATAATTATGTGGCTAAAAATAGCCTTAAAGCGGGCTAAATAGCAAAATGAATTAACGCTTATGCGCATAAAAAAAGCAGACAATATCAGTCTGCTTTGGAATGAAAAAAGGGGAAAATGCGATGATTTATTTCTTCGCATCATTCTCTGATTTTAACGCTTCGGTTTTGTCTTTAGCGTCAGTGGCGAGTTCGTCAGCCTTGTTAATGGCATCCGTTTTCATGTCTTGCGCTTTTTCTGAAAACTCACTAGATGCTTTGTCATACTGTTCTTTGAGTTTATCGGCCGAGTCAGATGCGTCTTGTTTCAGCTCATCCGCTTTTTTCTCACCTTGGTCTGCTAACTCTTTGGCTTTGTCTGAGAGTTCAGATGCTTTGTCTGAAGCATCGTTTTTCACATCTTGCGCGGTGGCTTTTGCGCTATCAGATA
This sequence comes from Providencia sp. wls1922, assembly GCF_009706505.1. NCBI lineage: Bacteria > Pseudomonadati > Pseudomonadota > Gammaproteobacteria > Enterobacterales > Morganellaceae > Providencia > Providencia sp. wls1922. Next base: position 2,896 of record NZ_WLUG01000107.1, read on the forward strand.
ACTCAGTCGCTTTTTGCTCAGTCGCATCTTTTAACTGGGTAGCTTTTTCTTCGACTTGTTGAACCGCATCGTCTTTTTTTGATGAGTCATCGCAGCCAGCGACAAGGGTTAAAACGCCAGCAACAACAAGAGAAGAAATGATTTTATGTTTCATTATTAATTCCTTAACAGGTCATGTTAGAAAAATACTAATTAAACGGTAAATTCATTTGGGGCTAAAATACCGACATAAACACATCAAAATGTAGCACACGAAATGGAAAAAGATCCATGTGGCGTCTGTAAAGATGTGTGGAAAGGTACTTGTGTGGGAAGGAGAGAGCGCAAGTGAGTAAACACCCACTTGCGCTGATTGAGGGTTATTTCTTTAAGTCGTCATACAGCATCATGGATGCTTTATTTTCTGGGTCACCAATCCAACGAGGTTGTGGTTGGTACTCATTGTTAATCAGACTTTTTTGTGGCTCAAATCCGGTGTACTTGAAACCTGCCAAATCAGACCATGTATAGATAAAATCCATATTGCTGTATGGGCGAGCGGTTTTATCTTTCAAGTCAAATTGATGAGTCTGTAACCATTCTGGCGACTGCCATACTAAGAATGGAACGTTGTACATCACTTTGCTTGGCTTGCCTTCACTACGACCTAACATTTCATGTGGCGGCGTGTCGTAAACATCTTCACCATGATCGGAGAAGAAGACTAAGAAACCATTTTCTTTTGAAGAATCGAAATCTTTAATCAGCGTAGAAACCACATAGTCATTGTAATGCTGAGCATTATCATAGGCATTGTAATCTTTGATTTGGTCGCCTTTTAAGTTGGTTGGCACTGGGCTATTGCTATCGGTGAAGATGGCTTTATCTTCAGGATAACGGAACTCATAGCGCATATGGGTACCCAACAGGTGCACCACAATAAATTTCTTCTCAGCAGGATCAGCTAAGGCTTCTTTGAATGGGTCAAGCACCACGTCATCATAAATACGGGAGCTTTGCGCCATATCGTTGTTCAAATAATATTGCTTATCGGTTTGACGAGAGAACGCCGTTAGCAGCGTATTTCGCTCGGTCATGGTTTGCTGATTGGTGATCCAGAATGTTTTAAAGCCCGCTTGCTTCATCATATTCATAATCGATGGGCGGGAATTAAACAGATCAGGCTCAGTTTCTGAAGCAAAAGTTAAAATCTGTTGCAACGCTTCGATGGTATAAGGGCGTGGCGTGACCACATCATTAAAGACCGTCAAATTGTTTGGATACTGTTTTTCCAGTTGATCAAGCTCTGGCGTTGTTTGACGAGAATAGCCATACAAGCTCATTCTGTCGCGGCTGGTGGATTCACCAATCACTAACACAAACGTTCTTGGGGTATTGCCATTGGCATCAACAAAGTTTTCTAACGGTGGAATTTTGCTGTTGTCGCGGATTAATTCTTCCATGTTTGCCAGCTGGTTCTTATACAGGAAGTAACCACTTACAAACTGCCATGGTGCGGCATACGCTAATTTACTGTTAACGTAGGAAACGACGTTCTCAAAAGGGCGTTGCTGTTTGATGGCTTTGTTGTAGTAAGGCACACCAAATAGCACGATCAGAACGAGCGCGGACACAATCACACGTCCAGGTACTGGCAACGTGACAGGTTTTAAACGTGTCCATAGGAAAATAGCGCCGAGGGTGTAAGCCAAAATCACCGCAATCACTTTAAAGCTCAGATATTGGCGTAAGAATTCACCCGCTTCGTTGGTGTTGGTTTCGAACATCACAAACATCACGCTTTGGGATAATTGATGCCCATACACCACGAAATAAGCAAGAGCGACGACCGAGGATAGCCATAAAACAATCCCGATTAAGCCTGCTACTAGTTTGATTTTTCTAGGGAAAAATAGTGCGGGAACGAGCCAGAGTGAGCTATAGAGTAGAGAATCTCTTAACCCGATGGTATTACTTTGCCCGGTGATAACCACATACAGCTGTAATAAAGATGAAAAATACCAGAAAAATATTAGCAGCCAGAACAAGGACATCCAGCTAAACTTTCCTGCTTTTATCGAATTAACCATAAATTTTTAGCTCTTAATTATTAGTTTCGTTAAGTAACAATCAAAACATAGTCGAAAAATCGTTTTTTAGATAGATAGTTATCGAGTAAGTTCAAATTATATTAAGAATGTGTTTACTGTTTTATTGTTTATTGTAGATGCAGATAAGAACTAATTTATTACATTGTTTATCAATGATTTTTAAATCATTTATAAATTTTTCTTTTTGGCGCTCATTTAATGATTAACCTATTAAGAAATGAGGCTTTCCTTCACATTTTTCATTTATTGCATAAGCAATGGAATTGATATTATTCTTTGTTAATCTATTAGCTAGAAATACTGATGGCATTTAATTGATAGGGGATGCTTAATGCGAGGCATAAACGATGCTAGATAACGCCTTTGTGGCTTTTTTGAAATCCGCTTTAGCCGTGAGAATTCTGCTCTCCATTTTGATTATTGTTGATGGCGGGCTCATCTTAAAGCCCATCTTAAGTGCTTACACGGACTATATCGATTGGCGCCAAAGTGGATTTACCGAGTGGTTAAAATCCTTAGGGTTTATGAAATTGCTGGATATTCCCCGCTTCTTATTGGGTATCTCGCTTATCTTTCTTTCGCTATTTATGATCAATGGCGCGCGCATTGCATGGGTTTTCGCACTCTTATTATTGGCAATCATTGCCTTTGTTGACTTAAAAGTGGCGACGGAACATGTGCGACAAGGTTATTTCTCTTTTGGCTTGTTTGTCGCATTAACACTCTTTTGGAAACTGTACCCTCGACACAGTATCAGTAGCGCGGGGTTTGTGGCGCTCACCTGTATTATTTCATTATTGCTCTATTCCATTTTCGGTACGCTGTATATCGGCGATGAATTCTTACCCGTTGTGAAGGATGGCACCACGGCATTTTATTTTGCGCTGGTGTGTATGACGACCGTAGGGTTTGGCGATATTGTTCCTGTCACCCTGGATGCTAGGGTCTTTACGGTGACTGTAATTATCTTAGGGATCACCATTTTTACTACCTCCGTAGTGTATGTGGTAGGCGTATTAGCCAAAGGTACCAAAGAGATTGTTCGCAAGAGGTTTTCATATATGAAAAATCATTATGTGGTGATTGGTAGTACACCGATGGCGGTTAACGTCTATCAAGCACTGAAAAAACGGGAACTGCCTGTCGCCGTGATTTGCCAAGAAAGTCACCGCAGCCACTATCCCGAAAAAGATAATATCGTGACAGGAGACCCAACGGACTCCGCTTTATTGGCAGAAGCCAATGTGAAACAGGCGAAATGTGTGCTGATCATGACCGATAGTGACTCGTTAAGTACCTTTGCCTTGCTCGGTGTAAAAGCGCAATCGGGTAGTAAAAGCGAAGCAAAAACCGTGGTATTGGTTAACCAAGAATCAAACATGGATAAAATCCGTTTGCTGAACCCGGATATGCTGTTTTCACTCTCGTCCCTTGGCTCGGAAGTTTTGATGCAAGTGCTTTGCGGTGAAACAATTTCTAATGACAGCATTAGTGATATGCTGCTGAACAAAATTACAAAAAGCTAGCGACCTCACGGATGTTAAAAGGAACTCAGCCCCATGTTAAGTGCGGATAAAATTACCTGCCATCGACAAAATAGAACGCTATTTCGGCAGCTGGATTTTTCGGTTATGCCGAACCAAATTTTGCAGGTAGAAGGACCTAACGGGGCAGGTAAAACCACACTGTTACGCATGATGGCTGGGTTATTAAAGCCGGATGAAGGTGAAATTTTATGGCAGCAGCACTCCATTGAAAAACTTAAGGAAGAGTTTACTCGCCACTTGCTGTATCTAGGGCATAAACCGGCTGTAAAATCACTGTTAACCCCCTATGAAAACCTGAAGTTTTATTACCAAATGCACCACCAAGAACCTGAAGGCGACAAAGTTTGGTCTGCGCTAGAAGAAGTCTCTTTGATGGGGTATGAGGATATTCCTGTCGGGCAGCTTTCAGCAGGGCAACAGCGCCGAGTCAACCTTGCCCGCTTATGGTTAAGCGATGCGCCACTGTGGATTTTGGATGAGCCATTCACGGCGATTGATGTGGCGGGGGTAAATCGTTTAACTGAGTGTTTTCATCAACATGCAGAGCAAGGTGGCATGATTTTATTTACGTCGCACCAAGCGATGACAGGGCACTTTGGGACATTAAAACTGACAGGTGGGTACGAGTGATGTTTTGGCTATTAATAAAAAGAGAGCTTAAAATTGCCTTTCGTAGCTTCTCCGAATTGGTTAACCCACTGTGGTTTTTCTTAATCGTCATCACGCTTTTTCCATTGAGCATTGGACCTGAACCGCAATTATTGGCACGGATCTCTGTGGGGATTTTTTGGGTTGCCGCCATTTTATCGTCGTTGCTTTCGTCAGAACGTTTATTTAAAGATGACTATCTGGATGGCTCGTTAGAGCAATTATTACTGGCACCACACCCTCTGTTTATCACGGTTTTAGCCAAAGTGATTTCCCACTGGCTAGTGACGGGACTGCCTCTGGTGCTACTGTCTCCTGTTGCAGCGGTAATGTTATCAATTAATGGCGACACATTATTGGTGCTAGCGGGGACGTTACTGCTAGGAACGCCAGTATTGAGCTTTATTGGTGCGATTGGTGCTGCGCTCACCGTATCATTAAAAAAGGGGGGCGTACTGGTCAGTTTACTGGTGCTACCGCTGTATATTCCGGTGTTAATTTATGCGACGGGCACGATGGAAGCATACAGTTTTAATATGCCTCTTGGCGGATATTTTGCGATCCTCGGCGCACTATTTGCCGCAAGCATCACCTTTTCTCCGTTGGCAATTGCTGCCGCATTGAAGATCAACGTGAGTAACAGCTAGGGGAGATTTTTTCCAATTGAGCTGATACAGTCGGTGATGTGATGCTCAGTGTAAAAGGAAAAAACGTCATGCCCGCTGTTCCCTTCATCAGTAGCGATAATTTTAGCCGGCTGTTATCTGACCCGATGCAGCCGAGCGGGCAATGGGCGTTAATCTATTTTTGTGCATCATGGTGCCAGCCATGTAAGAGCATGCAGCCTATCTATTTACAACTCACGGATTACTTTTCTGATAATGGTACGCACTTTGGCGGTCGTATAAATTTTGGTGGCAGTATACATTTTGGAATAGTAGATATCGCTCAATCTCCGACAATAGCCCCTCAGTATGGAATTAAATCCGTGCCTTCCATTGCGCTTTTCCATGATTCTCGTCTTGTGGATTTAATGGCAGGGGAATATCGACTTTCACAGCTGATTACTCAAATAGAAAATAGGTTGCTATGTTCACATTGATATTAGAAGGTTTGGTGATTGGCTGCCTATTAGGATTAACGGGCGCTGGTGGTGGTATTTTAGCGGTTCCTGCCTTGATGACATCTCAAGGATGGGGCGTTGCACTCGCCGCACCAGTGGGGTTATTGGCCATTACATTGGCGGCATTAGTTGGTGCTATTCAAGGGCTTATTCAGCAGAATATTCGTTATAAAGCAGCTATTTGGATTGCGTTAATTAGCATTCCTACCGCGAAATATGGCGTTTATTTAGCACAAATTGTTTCACCCCAATGGCTGACTTTAGCATTTAGTCTCGTGATGCTGGTGGTTGCATATCGTATTGTTTTTAAGAAAGTAATTAAAGATGATGATGCTCCGTGCAAAATAAACCAGCAAACAGGAAAATTTATTTGGAATATCAAAACGGCATCTATATTAGGGGGAATTGGATTAGTTGCTGGATTACTGACGGGGCTATTAGGTGTAGGCGGCGGGTTTATTATTGTGCCTGCAATGAAAAAGTTCACCAATTTAAACCTTAAAAGCATTATTGCCACCTCGCTGATGGTGATATTCCTCATTGGCAGCATTAGTATTTCAATTAATATATTGAATGGTTTTGAATATCCATTAGAGGTGAGCGCAACTTTTATTTTAGCCTGCGTTTTAGGGCTGGTTGTTGGGCGTTTTTTGATTGGCTATATCCCTGTTAATATTGTTCAAACTATATTTGCATTATTGGTTGTTTTTGTTTCATTTTATTTGTTATATTCAATTTTTATTTTTATAAAAAATAATGGAATCCCCAGTTTTTTAATATAATAACTTCATTTCCACTACTCATTTATTAGTGGTTTTTCAGTTATTTTACTTTTAAAATATTTTTTTATATTTGGCTTGATTCAAATTGAGAATATTAGGCATAAGATGCTATTGGTTTGATGTATAAGAAAGAAAACTGATTTATCTTCAATGATAAACAGGTATAATGGATTAATCGCAATTCTTATTCAGCAGCGACATCAACAGGACACGCTATACCCTACCAAATACAATAATCATTACAGGTTGACTAGCATAAATATGACTAAACAAGATAGTTCAACAACCATCATTGATATCGCCAAACGCGCGAATGTGACCGATATTACGGTATCTCGAGCTTTTAATCACCCAGAATTGGTAAAAAAAGAGACGCGAGAAAAAATACTCGCTATCGCGCAAGAATTAAATTATGTCCCCAATGTATTTGCTCGGAATTTAAAGAATAAAAATAGCCGCATTATTGGGGTTGTTACGGACAGTACCTTTAACCCGTTCTATGTTGTATTAATCCAGACGGTTTCCCGCTTAGCGAAAGAGAAAGGGTATCAGGTGATGATCTTTGATACCGATAGCGATGAAAAAGCCGAGCAAACGGCTATTGAAACCTTAGTCAGCTATAAGGCTAGCGGTATTTTACTTTCGCCTGTGCGTGACGATAAAGCCTATCAACCGAGTTATTTATCACTGATTGATCAGCATAAAGTCCCTCTGGTTTTTGTTGACCGTTCTATTTATGGCAAAGATTACCCTGGGCTATTTTTGAAGAACTTTGAAATCGGGGCATTAACCGGTAAATATCTCAATCAGCAACGCAGCGAAAATACCTTAATTGTCTCAGGGCCTGAGCATTCTGAAATTAGTCTTTCACGCTTAGCGGGTATTTATGATCAATTTACTAACCGTAAAAATATTCATGTCCTGTACAGTAGTTATATTTTTAGTAAGAAAGATGAAGAGTATTTAAGAGAAAAAATAAAAGAACTCTATACACCCAATATGTATATCGTGGGCTTAAACGGAATTATTACCGCGGGGATGTACAAAATTATTTCTGAACTCGGATTATCTTGCCGTTATTTCTCGGTGGACTTACCGCCTTATGCTGATACTTATCATTTATCGATTTCAGGCGTTCACCATGACTCAGTTTATTTAGGTAAACGAACAGCGGAATTACTGTTTGCAGAGATAGAAGGTGGTACCACTAAAGAAACGGGTTCCAAGCAAATTTTCGTCAATGGAAAACTTGTGACTTACGATTAAAAAAATAAGGATTTCATCATGAAATCCTTATTTGTTGTTTTTCGTAACAGCGTGAAAATCAACGCTTCATTGAGCTAATTAAGGTTGCGCCCCAGATAATTAGGCCTTTTACAATATATTGAACGTACGGTGAGATACCCAGAAGGTTCAAGCCATTGTTTAGTACACCTAAAATCATTGCGCCGATCAATGTGCCGATGATCATCCCGCGACCGCCTGCGATAGATGCACCACCCAAAACGACTGCTGCAATAGCATCAAGTTCAAAACCGACACCGGCATTAGGCTGACCGCTCATAACGCGAGAGGTAAAAATCAGTCCGGCAAATGCGGCAGTGAAACCACTGATGACGTACACCAACATTTTATAGCGCTCAACGCGGATACCACTTAAACGCGCCGCCTCTTCGTTACCGCCAATGGCATAAATATAGCGGCCGAATGGAATATGATTAAGCACCACATAAAAAATCAGATACAGACCTAGCATTAATAGGATAGGTACCTGAATTCCCATCAACTCTTCACGTCCCCAAAAAGCAAACTCTTGAGGTAAGCCAGAAATAGGGTAGCCACCGGTGTAAATTAGCGCTAAGCCTTTCGCAATAATCATGGCGCCTAAGGTCACGATAATTGGCGGCATTTTACCGTAAGCAGTTAAAATCCCATTAATAAATCCAAACGCGATACCAGATAACAGACCCAGAGCAATGGCAATGGAAGGATCCATACCATAATATTTCATTAATCCAGCCATCAATGTACCGGATAGCGCCATCACCGCCCCAACGGAAAGGTCGATCCCTCCGGTTAAGATGGCAAATGTCATCCCGATAGCAATGATTGCATTAATAGAAACTTGGCGGGCAATAGTAGATAAGTTATTTACCGTTAAAAAATGCTCATTAAAAATGGACATACAAGCAAATAAAATAATTAACCCAACGAGAGGTAAAAATGCCGGTATCTTGGTTAATTTGGCAAAATTAAATTTATTCTTCGCCAGTGGAATTGTACTTTGGTTAGACATAGTCATGATCCTATATAATATTGCCGGCCGCATGTAACATAATCTGGGTTGAGTTAATCTCGTCCCCACTTAATTCAGCAGCAACTTCACCATCTCGAAACACCAAAACTCGATCGCTCACGCCAATAACTTCAGGCAGCTCTGAGGAAATCATAATAATTGAGATCCCTTTTTCGGTAAGTGAACGCATTAATTGATAGATTTCTGATTTTGCTCCGACGTCGATACCCCGTGTAGGCTCATCGAAAATAAGAATTTTGGCTTGTTTATTTAGCCAACGTGCAATCACCACTTTTTGTTGGTTTCCACCGCTAAGCGTTGAAACCGCTGTATCTGCTTCTGGTGTTTTAACTTTGACTTGCGAAATTAAATCAAGAGATAACAAATGTTCTTTTTTATTTTGAATTAAGAACAGTTTTTGAGCGTGGTTATTTAGCCAAATATTTTCTTTAACTGAGAATGGCAAAACCAAACCTTGGGTTTTACGGCTTTCAGGTAAAAGTCCAATGCCTAACTGGAGCGCTTGTGCCGCAGATTTCATTTTGACTTCTTGCCCCTCTAGAACCACTTTTTTCTTGTAGGCTTTATCCGCGCCCATCATGGCGAGAATATTTTCAGTGCGGCCAGAGCCGACTAAGCCTGCAAGACCGAGGATCTCGCCTTTTTTCAATTGAATGCGATTGGTTGGGCTAGAAGCAAACCGCTGAATTTGAGCGTCTAGAATGACCTCTTGTCCATCAAAATGACGTTTTGGCGGGTAGATATTTTCGACTTCACGACCCACTATCATTTCGATGATCACATCAAGGTCGGTATCATCCACCTTACGGGATCCAATATATTGACCATCTCGCAATACGCTAATGGTGTCGCAAATTTCATAAATCTCTTCCAAGTGGTGAGAGATAAAGAACATGCCGACGCCTTTTGCTTTCAGGTCACGCATCACATCAAATAGGTGATTGGCTTCTTTGGGGGTTAATGTTGCCGTTGGCTCATCTAGTACCAATATTTTGGCATCCAGAGAAAGCGCTTTGGCAATTTCCACAAATTGTTGTTCAGCAATACTTAAATGGCTAATGGGTTCATCAATATCAATATTAACGCCCAACTCAGATAGGATTATCTGCGCTTTTTCACGCATCAGCTTTCTATCTAATAAGCCAAATTTATTTTTAATTTCCCGGTTTAAAAAGATATTTTCAAAAGCATTTAAATAAGGGATTAACGAAAACTCTTGGAAAATAATACCGACGCCCGCTTTAATGGCATCACGATAATTATGGAAGGTGTACTCTTCGCCTTCGATAAGTATTTTCCCGCTATCTGGTTTATGAATTCCACACAGCACTTTCATTAGCGTTGATTTACCCGCACCATTTTCACCCAGCAGTGCGTGTACCTCTCCTTTTTCTAAAGAGAGATTAATATTATCTAGCGCCTTAACCCCAGGGAAAGTTTTACTGACATCTTTTAATGCTAACAATTGCATCATGTTGCTTCCCTTATTTTCTTTACCGCTTAAAAATGGGTAACAAAGCGAGTTGGAAAGTGAAATGCTTTCCAATAAACAGAGTGTCATTCATTTTTATTAAGAGTATTGCGCCGGGGAATAATCCGTAGGCGCAATACCGAGTTCGACTTATTTATTTACTTTGTTAATTGCTGATTACCAATGGAAATCTTTAGCATTGGTTTTATCGATTAACTTAACATCCAGAGGAACTTCTTTAGGTACGTTAGCTCCCCAGTGTTTTGCTAAGCCCATGGCTAAACCAATACGTACTTGGTCACGTGGGAATTGTGCGGAAGTAGCGATAAACGGTGAATTACCTTTGGCAATTTCAGCGACGGCTTCAGGAGAACCATCAACACTCACCAGTTTCACATCACGACCTGCAGATTCGATTGCCGCTAATGCGCCTAAAGAACCCACATCGTTCACACTAAAGATACCATTCAAGCCAGGGTTAGCTTGCAGCATGTTTTCAGTGACGTTCATCGCAGTATCACGCTCTTGTTTACCGTTTAATTTGGTCACAATCTTGATGTTTGGATACTCTTTCATGGCGGCTTCAAAACCACGAACACGCTCAAGGATTGGCACGACAGGGATACCATCAAGGATAGCCACTTCGCCTTTACCACCTAATGATTCACCTAAACGTTTACCCGCCATTAGACCTGCTTCGTAGTTTTTAGAACCCACGAATGAGTCGATTGGACCGTTAGCTTGTGCATCGATTGCAATCACCACGACACCCGCTTTTTTCGCAGCTAATACAGCTGTTTCTGCACCCACGCTATCTGCTGGGTTAATCAGCAGAATATCGATTTTTTTCTGAAGCATATCTTCGATATCGCTGGTTTGTTTTGAGACATCGTGTGCCGCATCAGCGATATAAAGTTGAGCGCCCATTTCACCTGTTGCGCTTTCTAAAGCCTCTTTCATGGTCACGAAATATTCGTTATTCAGTTCTTGAAACGACATTCCGACAGAAACAGGTTTTGCTGTCGCGTTAAAAGCCATGCCCAGTGTTAAAACGCTTGCTGCAACAGCTAACTTTTTAAATTTACTCAACATAAGATGTTCTCCTAAAGAGTCTTTAGTGTTATAGGGTACTGCTAATATTTATGATTATTAATGACTTACTTTAATTATGCTGATATTGCATTTCACTATATTGCACTACAACAGCATTATGGCTTGATAACGACTTTGATAGAGTCTGCCGATTTCGCCATAACAAATGCCTCTTCCCAATCATCGATTGAGTAGAAGTGGGTAACGATATCGTCAGCACATACTAACCCGCGGCTAAATAGGTCAATGGCGACCTCGTAGCTGTATGGGCCTAAGTGAGCACCTCGGATATCTAACTCTTTACGGTCACCGATAATTGACCAGTCTACGGTGGTTTCTTTACCGAAAACGCTGAACTCGACGAAGCGACCCAGTTTACGGATCATTTCTAACCCTTGAGTCACGCCGATTGGAGCACCAGTCGCTTCGATGTACACATCGCAACCGTAACCTTCGGTCATCTCTTTAACCAGTTTGATGGCATCTTCTTTCAGTGGGTTGATCACCACGTCAGCACCAAATTTCTTCGCTAATTCAAGGCGTTCATCGATAGCATCGATAACGACTAATTTTTTCGGGGTTTTGAGTTTCGCGACTTGGATCATGCACAGACCCAGTGGACCTGCACCTGCGATAACGACAACGTCATTTAAATCGATATCACCACGACGAACGGTATGGATAGCGCAGGCCATTGGCTCGATTAACGCCGCATCTTTTTCTGAAAGCTCATCTGGAATTTTGTGAATAATGGCACGCTCAGAAAAACGCATATATTCCGCCATCCCACCATCGGCAACTTCTTTTTGGAAGCCGTAAATATCATGGGTTTCGCACATCCAATATTTGCCTGACTTACAGAAACGACACTCCCAGCAAGGCACGATTTGTTCCGCTAAAATACGATCGCCTACTTTCAGACCATATTTTTCACCAGAACCTTCGCCCAGCTCAGCGACGCGTCCGTAAAATTCGTGTCCTGGTACGACAGGGGCTTTGATCCATGGGTTTTCACCCCAGAACATTTGAGCGCCATCATTCGCTTTACAGTCACCTGCACAGATACCGCATCCATCTACTTTGATGACCACTTCACGAAATCCTGGTGTTGGTCTTTTTATCGCTTCAAAGCGGTAATCATGGGGGCCATGACATACAACAGCTTTCATTTTTTCAGGTAGGGTACTCATATTCTAATAACCTCATTCTGGATGTTGGCTATAATGTTGACGTCAACATTAAACGTCGTTTTTGTAAGTAAACCGTTCTCTTTGTAATGCTTGACGGCTAAAAATAATAATGGTGTGAGAAAAGTGATGCTCTATTGTTATAAATAAATTGTTTAGTTTTTAATATGACGACGTCGTCATTTTTGAGAGATGCTAAATAAAAAAGTGATAATTGTGATTCAAATCCTATTTTTTATTTAAGAACTCTTTTGTTTATGAGGTTTGTTTGCCAGACAAAAATGCAAACTATAGTGGATGCGATGATTTTCGAAAGAGTATAATTAGTTTCGTTATTTTCAGAAGTGAAGAATCTTTGAAAAAACATTTCAGCTAACACTTTAAGGTGAAATTTGAATTTGTTTGCGTCATTAATGTGATCATGATCGATTTGGTGTAGCGTATAAATCTCTATTAATCCTTTTCTTTGCTATTTTTCCGATTGAATAAAAAGTGTTATATCGATAACTTAAATTAAATATCTTAGCATTAATGATTTTTTTAATTAAAAGGCATAAAAATGGCAACGACAATGATTGTTCTTCTGGTTTTACTGCTTATTTTAGCGGGATGGGGTATTTCTATTTATAACCGCTTGGTGAGTACCCGGAACCAAGTTAGCAATCAATTTGCCAATATTGATGTGATTTTAAAACAGCGTGCTGACCAAATTCCCCAGCTAGTCACGATAGTTGAAAAAGCCATGGAGCATGAAAAAGCGCTATTTACTTCATTGAGTGATGCTCGCCAAAATTATTTCAGTGCTAAAAATGTGAATGAAAAAATTGCTGCATCAAATGAAATGGATAAAGCGTTAAAAAGCCTCGTCGCGGTTGCTGAAAACTACCCAACGCTAATATCGGGTGAGCAATTTACCCAATTACAAATCGCACTAAGCGAAGTGGAAGATAAAATTGCTCAGCGCCGCGAAGGCTTCAATGATGCAACAACGGAATACAATACGGCGATCCAAATGTTCCCAGACAGTATTTTTGCCAATATTTTTGGTTTTACTGCGTTGCCTTTATTGGAAATCACTGAAGCTGAGAAAAAATATGATGGTATTCAATTCAAATCATAATCACCGTTAAAGGTATCATCTGTGAATATCTACTATTTTTTAGGTGCCGTATTAGGCGGCATTCTTTTTTATTTAGACAGAAAGTATTCAAAAAAGCGTAAATTAAACTGGGGCATTATTCTTTTTACTGCGGTGCTATTTGGGGCATGGGAAACTATCTCGCCGAGACCTGGTGAATATGAACGCTACTTTTTCTATGCTGTGGCAGTAGGGATGGCTTTTGCGGCTAGTCGTATTGTCGTTGGAATAACGGAAAGTGCGTATGATCGCTATCAACGTTTGCAAAAGGAAGGCTCCTCCAAATTTATTGCATTATTAAAAACCCTTGTTGGCACTGCATTGGCTGGGTGTTTAACCATGGGCTTTTTTATTGATATTCGCCTCTTTTTTGTGGCTTTCGTCTTATTGTTTGTTTTCAGTTTTATTCAAAATACCCCCGAAAAACGCTTTCTAAAGTTTCAAAAGAACCTCGCAACTTCAAAAATTCGCTCAATTGCGATGGGGCTCGTAGAAGTAGAAGGGAAAATAACCTCAGGAAAGGAAGTCAAAAGTAAGTTAGGTAATCGTAGCTGTTATGGTGCTTTTTATTACGAGTACTCTATCTCTACGGATAAAGAAGGTAAAAAAAGTTATACCCTCAGAGACAGCAGTGTTCAGCTACATAATTTCACCATGACGGATGATACTGGCTCTGTGAATGTGATTTGTGACCCAGATTATTTTGTCCATACCGGATTATCCCCCCATATGGATTATGAGAGTGGCAATCGTCGTTATAAAGAGTATTTACTTGAAAGTGGGAAGAGCTATTTATTGATTGGGTCAGCGGACAGTGAGAATGGCAAAGTGGTGATCACCCGTAAAGCGCCACACATGTTATTAGGTGTTTCGCCATCAGATTATGTGACTCGCTGGAATAAATCCGCGCCAATGCGTCGGAATATTGGAGTGACAGCAATGATTGCAGCTATTCTGATTGCGCTAATATTAATGACGCCAGTGAGTTATCAAGATGGATACTTAACGCTTCATTTTAACCAAATTTCGTTATCTGACAGTGAATGATATGAATCAGATTATCTTTTGGATTTTTGTCGCGGTGATAGGCACCATTTTGGTTCGCTATATTGTGGGGATCTACAACAATATTATTTTCTTGAAAAATAATTGCGACAAAGCATTTGCCAATATTGATGTGCTCCTAAAAAAACAGGCAGATTTAATGCCACAATTAACAATCGTAGCGGAAGGGGCAATGACTCATGAAAAGCGTTTAATTAGCGAATTACTGCAAAGTCGTCAGCACTATTTATCCACGGAACAGCTCGACGTTAAAGTGGATTCCGCAAACCAATTTCGCTCACATTTAAAGCCGATTTTTTTACTGGCAGAAAAATACCCCAAGCTGATTAGCCAGCAGGCGTTATTAGCATTACAAACGTCAGCAAAAGGGTTAGAAGACCAAATTGCGGATCGCCGAGAATTTTTTAATCAAACAGTCACGTTATACAACACCAACATTCGTCTTTTCCCGAATCTCATTTTTACACTCTTATTCCGTTTTAAAGATATTCCCTTGCTGTATGTTCAACAGGAGTCTGCATCATGATCACAATTCCTTTTTCATGGTTTGGTTTCACCGATTGGTTGGTGAATAAAGGGGAGCCGGGGTTGATCGTGATGTTTGCTACGTTTGGAATGATCCCTGCCTGTATTGTTTTCACGCTAGTGATGAGAATGATCGGGATGAAGAAATTTATCGCACCCGTAGTATTGGGCATGATTAGCTCAATGTTTATCAGCATGATGGTGCTTATTCCGCTGTTATTAATTTTCCGCTTCGATAATATTCCAAAAGCGATGTTAGTTTGGATGGCGGTTCTAGGAAGCTGTATTGTCTTTTTCCTAATGAACATGGATTACATTGAGATTTGGTCATCAAGCCGAGAAGATAAAAAGAGTGTGACAGCGAGAAAGAAACGGAAAAAATAAAAGGCATTTTTTACTATTGTTTACATTATATATGACTGTTTTATAGCGTAAGTCAAAAAATAAATTATTAAACTGTAAGATAATGACTTCATAATCCACCAAATAAAAATCAGCTACTAGTATAAAACACAAGAAGTAAGTAGAAGTAGTCATATAAAGACTCTCTAAATATGACGATCGGAAGAGGTGGTTAGATAAAAGTACCATTATTACTCTTTATTGTTGTAACAACCTGGCGATGGTTTTGGTATAACTTCACAAGTTTGTATAGTTTCTTTGGTTTACTGTGTATAAGTGTGAATGGTTTATTTGGCTGTCTATCTATATGGCATTGATTTTTAACTAAATAAATTTATCTCTATATTTTTTTGTCAATTATCGACCTTTTGTTTTTACTCTGTATATGTGTTAAATTGTAATTCTTCGCTGTTAGGAACAAATAAAAAGTATATTTGATATAAAAAACTGTATTTGCATTCTTTTTATGATGATTCTAGGTTTAAATATATTCAACAGATAATCTTAAAACGAGTAATTGAGTTTACTTGCTTGTTTTCTATGATGAAACATACTGAAATACTTTGTAATAAGGCAAAATTAAATAACTTGCTTTATTTAGCCTAATTCAAATCTTAAAAATATATGCTTATAATGGCTCCATCGAGTTAATTAGGCTGATGGAGTTTGTTAGCATTAAATCGATATTGAAAATAAATAAAACCAACTAAATATCTAAAACATTCTTGTTTGAATTTTAATTTTAAAATTCCAATAGGAGGGGTTTTATTCGTTTAAATATTATTTTTATTTTATAGGATTTATTTCATGTTTAAGAGAACCGTAATTGCATTATCTTTAATTTCTGTTTCAAGCGCGACATTAGCAGCGGCACCCGTGGCTAATTTAAAAGTATCAGGTTCAATTACGCCACCAACTTGTACTATTAAAGGGCAGAATGAAGTTGACTTAGAATATGTATTTGATGTGTCACCTGGAATGTTCCCTGTTTCTGGTAATTTAGGACTTGATGCAAAAACAAATAGCATTGAAGTGATTTGTGATGCAGCAACTTATTTAACTTTCTCCTCTACTGATAACCGTGCGAGTTCTGTATTAACTGCGGGTGTATATAACTTTGGTTTAGGTCTGTTTGATACCGATAAAAAAGTTGGTTTCTATACAATCAATATGAAGAATGCAACAGTTAAAGCGGATTCTTCAAGTGCTGCTCAAACTGTCGGTATTTCGAATGGAGCAACATATGCCACAACAATGTATATTGATAAAACGAAAAAAATGGCGTGGGCAACAGCTGCAAGCACATTAAAAGCAGGGCAAATTTTTGCAGCAGACTTTGATGTAAAACCAACTCTGAGTTCCGAATTGAAAACAAGTTCGGGTGATGCTGAATTAGATGGTCATGCTACATTAGCCTTTGCTTTCTCTCTCTAATTTTTTGATTGAAATGAATAGATATAAATTTATATCTATTCATTATGGAACGGAACTATGATTAAAAAAATAACACCATTAATATTATCGACAGTGTTAATATCTCCAGCTGTATTTGCCAATACAACTGCAAATATAAAAGTATCCGGCAAAGTTGCAATGCCAACCTGTTTAATTAATGGAAATGAACAGTCAGATGTTATTTTTGAATTAGCAAAAACATCGCCAAGATATTTGAGTCAAACATCCTATACGGTATTACAATCACCGGTTAAAAAGAATGTCACTGTGACTTGTGATGCGGAGACATATTTAACCTATCGTGCAACGGATACGTATCAAAGTACGCCATGGCCAACGTCATCTGCGGATAACTATTTTTTCATAGTGCATTCGGATAATGCAGATAAATCAGTCGGTGCAGTGATGTTTGCTGTTTCCAATGTCACCATTGATTCTAAAACTGCTTTTGTTGCAAGTGATGGCGTTACAGCAAATAACACTGTCATGACCAAAAAAATACTTAATGGTTTTGGTACAAAGAGTTCAACAATATTCGCTAATAAATTAACAGCAGGAAAAGTATTTTCTGCAGATTTTGAAACCAGCGGTGTTTATATTAACTCTATTAACCAATTAACAGCAGCGGGTATCGATTTGACGTCTAATGTCGATTATCAAGCAGAGGCTGTGCTGGCTTTTAACTTTGGTATTTAATTAAATTCT
Source organism: Providencia sp. wls1922 (assembly GCF_009706505.1). Lineage (NCBI taxonomy): Bacteria > Pseudomonadati > Pseudomonadota > Gammaproteobacteria > Enterobacterales > Morganellaceae > Providencia > Providencia sp. wls1922. The sequence continues at coordinate 20,443 of NZ_WLUG01000107.1, forward strand.
AATGAGATGTATTTCTTGGGGAATATATGCGTTTATTTGTCACTCCAGTAACTAAAGCTACATTACTATTTGCATATTGTAGTCTGTTTTTTAGTGAAGCAGTTTATTCGCATACTTTTCAAAATAGAAATATTATTGAACAGGTTGAGTCACCCCCTACGTGTGAAATCGCCATCCCTGATGGCGGGCAATATCAATTTAATCAATTGCATGCTCGCCAGTTTAATGCGATTAACGCAACGGAAATACCCGAGATTACCAAAACATGGCAAGTGTCGTGTAATACGCCAACTCAATTGCTTGTTCAGTTCTCGGATAATCGAAGTGACTCATCACAATTGGGAAATGAAGATTACTTTGGGTTAGGGAAGGTGAATAACCAGGGACGATTAGGAAATTACCAGCTGATACTTAATCAACCTAAAGTAGATGGCCAAGCGGTTGGGATCGGTGTAGTGGAAGGCGCAGGGCCATTTCAGCGCATTCAAGGAGCGGTATTAAAAGGGAAAAAATATGCATGGTTTACAAATGAAAACGTATTATCCAGTGGAAAAAATTTCACCGTTAATATAGCCGTTAAGCCTATATTAAACAGCCTTAAAGAAACCAATGGTCCAATTATTGAGGCTGTGGAATTAGATGGCAGTGCAGATATTATATTTTCATTTGGAATATAGCTTTAATTATTAGTAATTTATATTGGAAATAAAAATAATAATGAATAAGAAAAATCATTTTTCTTATTGCCATCTATTTTTAATTTTTGTCGTACTGCATGTAAATAATTCCGATGCATCTGAATCAATAAAGGGTGGAGCAGGATCGTCAATTAATTTTGATATCGACTCTTTAAAATCACTAGGGTATGGGGCAGAGGTCGCTGAATTCTTTATGAAGGGTAATCAGTTTTTACCCGGAAATCATGATGTCACCATAAAATTAAATGGCAGTAATGAATATACTGCGAATATTGAAATCAATGAAAACGGTGAGCTTTGCCTGACTGACGGGTTAATGAGTAAGTTAAGGTTAAAAAAAGTTAACTTAGCTGACGGATGTAATACATTCGAACAAATTTATCCTGAGGCAAAAATTGCATTACATCCTAGCTCCTACCAAATTGATATGGTGGTTGCCGAAGAGAATTTAGACCCAAAACTACAAGGCAATGAGTTAACGTACGGTGGTTTTGGTGTTGTCAGTAACTATCAGTTATATGGGATGCATATTAACGGTAATTACAGTCAGCGTTTCTATCAAGGAGAGTTTGAAACGGGTATTAACTGGAATAATTGGGTTTTACGAAATAACAGTAGCCTCTCCGCTGGAGATTCAAAATCACAATATCAATTTAATGAAACTGTACTGTCAAAAAGCATCGAACCCTTGCAGTCTTTATTAGATATTGGGCAGCTTAATACGCAAGGTGCCTTTTTTGGGGGAACACCGCTTGATGGTGTGCAACTTTACTCAGATAGCTCTTTGCAAGGCTCGAATATTTTAGTTGTTCCGGTGACTGGTTTTGCAAGTACACCATCAACTGTTGAAGTTCAGCAAAATGGGCGGCTGCTATATCGAACGATGGTACCAGCAGGACCTTTTGAGTTAAATCGCATTAATAATGTGGTGATTGGTTCGCCTTTGGATGTCACGGTTTTCCAAGATAATGGTGAAAAACAGCAGTTTCAGGTGGTGACGGCCAACCAGCAAACTGCGGTGTCACCCATGAGCTATCAATTTTCAGTGGGGCGTTATCGTAGCCAAAGTGATTTGCAAACGGATAAACCCATTATTGGTAGTGCAGAAATCAGCCAGCAATATGGCATGTCAAATTATGGGGCAGGCGTACTTTATTCAAATCAATTTCAAGCGGTGAGTGGACGACTTAACTCTTATTTTGATTTTTCAACACCGATTTCTACGGGGATTGGCGTTCAAAGTGCGAGAAATAATGAAAAGCGCGGGGAGCAGATCGATTTCAATAGCAATATTGCATTTGAGAAAATGACATTCGGGGCATCTGTTTTATATCGTACGAATAAATTTCCAACCTTGGATAGTTCATTATTAAAAAAGCAACCCGCTCAGGATGAGCAAGAAAATACGAATAGATGGTTTAGTGGAGAATTACAAACTACCTCTTCGTTATTTGCAAGTTGGGGTGATGTTACATGGGGGCGCTTTAGCGCTAACGTAAACCATAATCATTTTTATGGCGATAAATCTGATACCGTTTTTTATTCAGCGGGCTATAGCCGAAAAGTTGCAGATATATCGTTGAATGTGAATTACCAAACGGGTGATGATCGAGATAGCCGAATTTTTATTAATGCATCGATGCCGTTAGGTAAGAAAAAAAGCATGAGTATGCAGAGCCAATATTACCAAGATAAAACCATGGTAATGGCAAATTACAATCAGCAAGTCAGCGATAATTTAAGGTATTCCGTTGGGGCTGGTCGTAATGATGGCACGAGTGTCGTGAATGGCAGTATTAATAATGCCAATGCGTATAGCAATATTTCGCTGAGCGGTTCGATGTCCCAGAATAATACGCACTCAGTCACTGTCTCTGCATCAGGCGGCATGGCGTATTCCGATGGGTTATTTGCAACGTCATCCGTACCTTTAGGAGACACCTTTGGCATCGTGTATGTACCGGATGCGCCAGGGGTTAGAGTCAACACGATGGGCAGTGGCACCACGATAACGAATCATTTTGGAACGGCAGCGATTTCATCGTTACCAAAGAACCAAAAGTCTACCGTGCAGCTAAATACGGAGAAACTGCCTCTGAATGTGCGCTTGGATACAACGTCGTTTGATGTTGCTGCGGCGAGAGGGACTGTCATGACGAAACGCATTCAGGCAACCACAATGCGGCAATTATTGTTGAGCATCAAAATGGCCAATGGCAATGACGTTCCATTTGGTGCCAGTGTGCTCAATAAAAAAGGTGATTATATGGGTGTCATTATGGGGGAAGGTAATTTATTACTTAGTAATGAGCAAATTGGCGATGACATTATTTTGCGCTCACCTAACTCTGATGATTGCATTATTAAATATAACGTACCGGAATTTTTTTCCGCTGAATCACTTTATGAAGAGGCAGATGCTATCTGCCAATAATCTTAATATTATTTGAATACAAGTTTGAGGTTTCAATGAAAAAGTTAATTTATATCGCATTTTTAAGTTTAATAGGCTTAATGAGCGTACCTGCAAAAGCGAGTTTCCAATTAGAAACAATGACTGTTATTTTAGATGCTGGTGAAGAGCGCAAAGTATTTAGTGTAAAAAACACATCGAAAGAGCCTATCTTATTATCAACAAAAGTCTCTGATTTAGAAGGTTCTCAGCCTATGGCTAAAGATATTATGGTATCTCCGCCTATTGTTAGAATTGAACCAAATGAAAGCCAGCAAATAAATTTTGTTTTAAAGAAAGGGTTAGATTTAAAACAAGAACAGATTTTGCGTGTTTCTTTCCAAGGTGTCGGTGCCGTTAAGCAAAACTCTGCAAAAATGCCTATTCGCCAAGATGTGGCCATGCTGATTACGCCAGCTAATGGGGTATTAAGCCAAACACCTTGGAAAAATATCGCTGTTAATCAAAAAAATAATCAACTGACGTTGACGAATACAGGGGATCAAGTTGTTCGTTTATCACCTTCAGTCACGACATTACCGAGCAATGACGCTTATACCATTGATCAATTTTATTTAAGACCGAATGAAAGCAAAACTATTAATGTGAAAAACACAGTACAGGAGTTAGTGATTTCACCGTTAAGCCGTTACGGTTTTAAAACTCAAAATAATGACACTATAAAAGTCACTCATAATGGATAACTTTATCTATCGGTAGGACCGAGAATTAAATTTTTAATTAATCGTTCCAGTACAGGGAGATATATAAAATATGAAGAGCGTAGATGAAGATAGTAAACCCGAAAATCATGTTTACTCCGTAATAATCGGCAAAGAGCTGAAACGAATTCGTAAAAAGAAAGGTTTCTCGGGCTCTAAGGTGGCTAGTCAGTTAGGTATTTCACAGCAGCACTATTCACGATATGAATGTGGGAAATGCCGCATTTCTGTTGATACATTATTAAGTATTCTTTTTATTTTAGATTTTGATTTTGGAGACTTTTTTAGTGAGTTAAGGTTCCTGCTGAATAATGATTATCATGGTGAAATCCCAAATGTGAAGTTAAGTGATACTCACAAGGATATTGAAAGTTATTTTGATAAAACAAGTTAGAATTTAATCTTATTAAGAACTTTTCTTTATTTATTCTTTTCTACATTCATCTTGATTGTAAATCCGCCATTAGGCGGATTTTTTTATATTAAAGAGTGACTAATAAAATGCGAAATCAAGCTTACTGAATAGTCGTAATATATTCTGCATTCCAAATATATTCTCCTGCTTGACTTGGGCATTTTCCTTGTAAGTGAGTTTCAATCTGTTTCTCTTTTTGCCCTGCTGGCATTTGAATGACTTGGGGCGGTTTATTGAGAATACTTTGGTTATCAAGAACAATATCAAAATCATCAGGTAAATCATGAGATCTTACGGTTAAATCCATTTTTTTACTTTGTCCCATATATCCCACAAAACCCACAGTTAACGGAATAGCAGCCTTCAGGTTGTCACCGGGTGAACAAGTTTTTAAATCAATGACAGCCGGTGCGCTGATATGAGGATACGCCATACTTGATGCATGTAAATTAACAATCGTATAGGTGAGAGTTGTCGGTCTAAACAGTATCTGTCCTCCGCTATAATTATTTGTCACTATGCTACAGTATAAAACCCAAGTTTCATCATTAAATCCTGACAGGCTCGTGACATATGTAAGTCCATTAATTGAATTATCCCCCCCCAAAATAATTGAGTACTGTACCACTCCCATTGAGTCTAATTTTTCCATCATTAAAGGTTTCTGCATAGACCCCTAATCCATGACTATAGAAAACGGTTTTCATTTCCTCTAAGCTTGGCCAGCATGCAGATCGTAATGGACCTGATGTGCCGTCGGGATTGCTGTAATCTACCTCAAATCTAAACAATGTACTTCTATTTGCGGACGTAATTTCTTCAATATATACATCTTTAATTTCTTTTAGAATAAATGTTGTTTCCGCATAAACAGACAGCGGAAACAATGAAACAATAAAAATAAATAACTGGCGCAATGTTGTTGACCTTACTGGTTAATTCGCAATTTACATCGGCTCGATAGTGACAGTAATCTGTCCATTAACGTCACCAACAGGGGTACTTGAAGTTGAGGCTACCTGCGGAACGACAGTGATTTCAGTCTTAACCCCATCTTTGGTGCTGTCTCTTTCCAAGGTGGCTGTTGTCGACGATAAATCAAGATAGTTTTCATCGAATTTTAAGCAGTAGCGCATAAAGTCAGCATCCGTTTTAATACAGGAACCATCTGCTTCATTTGCTTTGAAGGTGTATTTATATTTGTTAGTGCCTGAACAGGTGGCGGTCAAAGTAAATATTTTAGAATAAGTATCTAGGTCATCTCCGGTTGTTTTACCATTGAATACAGAACTCGGAATTTTATCTAAAGTAACGGTATCGGGTGCATCAAGTGAGCAGCCTGCCAAAACAGTCGCTTTTATTTTAACTAACGCACTTGCACTTTCCGCGCTGGCTAAGTTGATATTTACACCACTAACACAGGTGATGACCAAAATTAATTTCACGAGTTTATTGATAATTAAATTCATATTAAGCCTGTTATTTAAATAAAGAATTAAAATAGTTTTGTTATTGACCAATGATTATTGGCAATTAACATCGAATCGAATTAATGATTGCAGATCTGCATTTTCAGGTAACGAATATATGGCTTGGCACTGATTTTCATCGTCATATCCCCATTTGGCTGTTAATTCGCCAGAGGATTCGAGCCCAGATAAATAAACCTGTCCATCATCATTCACAATTGCCGTTTGGTGCCCAATCGAGACCAAGGTGCCGAAAGGCAAGTTTTTGCCATTTTTTACGATGTGAACCAGTGCGCGAGCACCTTGGCGAGTCACAAAGTTTGCTTTGACGATAGCGCCACGAGTCGGCACCGTCGTAAGAACGCTGTTTTCAATTTCTGTTTGTTCATCTAATTCGCTGCTATCTAGGGCAACACGATTTAAACGATATGGCGTTGCGTAAGGCTTGATGGTGTAACCGAGCCAATCTGTTTTCACACCACTGGTATGTTCGACGGGAATATCGCTCGCTCCCGGTGCCGAAATCAGAATGTTGGTCTCACCAAGGGGTTGACTAAAAATGATGCCGTCAGAGTGCAGGGTCACTGCACCAGAAATACCCGTTGAAACTTTACGGTAATCCTGACCGTAGCTATAACCGGCTTGAGTATTTCCATAGCCGCCTTGGTAGGCTAAGTTGATATTCCCGTCATTTCCATTACTCGATGAATATCCTTGAGCAACGTTCCAATTCAGGTTTTGTTGAGCCAGTAAACTTCCGCTTAAGCTGGTCTGCTGGACTAACTCTCCTTGGTTATCGTGGTTAACACTATAAGAGGCATACATTGACGGCGCTCCTTGAGGTAACCATTTCTGTAACGGGATGGATACCGTTAAGAAAATATTCCTATCCGTTGTTTTTACATCGTATTGATCAACATTTTTATTTAATCCATATGAGAGCGTGTAATTAATATCGCCAATCTGGCTACTCAACCCTGATTGTATGGACACCGAACTGCCATTTCGCTCCCAAAAACTCTGGCGGACACCGGTTAAATAAATAGAACCAACCCCTGTTATCTTTTGTGAGATATTGGTCTGTATTCTTTCACGCTTATTATCGTAAAGATTAAAATAGTCGGTATGGTTGGTTTTCAGTTCCCCATTGGTATCAAGGGTTTCATTTTGTGATAGCCAGCCAGACATCCGGTTTAACGATGTTTCTTGCAGGGTATAGTAGCCTCGGGTTGAGTAGCGATACCCAGTGAGTTGAAGGTTAGTGCCGGTTTCAGGGAAGGCTCGTGCGTATAGAAAACGCAGTGACTGTCCTTGATAGCGACTCCCATCGGTTAATTGGCTATTGGCATGGGTGATATCTGCTGAAAATGCCCCCCATGTCCCTAAGTTAAAGCCGGTACCAACTGCTCCTGCCAGATAGTTTTTAGCATATTGAACGCCGCCATACAGCGTTGTTAATGACGATGCTCCCCAGATAAGCGTCGTTTCTCCAAATTGAGTCGTATCATAATTGCTGTTATCCGAGCGAAGCTCACCGGCGGTCAGGCTATAACTCATTCGACCTTCTCGTAATAACAGCGGAACAGAGGAATAGGGCACGATAAATGATTGAATATCGCCGTTAGCTTCAAGAATACTGACTTGCAAGTCACCACTCGAACTCATGGCGTTTAAGTCGGTAATGGCGAACTCACCAGGCGCGACATTAGCTTGGTAAATTAAATAATCATTTTGGCGAATTTCAATGGTCGCATTACTGTTTGCTACGCCGCGGATAATCGGCGAAAACCCTTGTTGACTAGAAGGGTACATACTTTCGTCCGTTCGCAATTGTGCGCCTCGAAAAGCCAGTGAATCGAAAATGGTATTATTAGTTGAACTGTCGCCTAATACTAAACGGCTTCGCCAAGGGATGATCCCTCGCTCGACATAGCTGTTGAGATGTTGCCAGTTACTTTCTTGATTATGTTTGCTTTTATAGCTGGTCCATGTCCGGTTATCACGGTATCTCCAGCTCCCTAAATTGACGCCATTTCTTAGATTCAAATAGATATTTTTACTGAAATCGTGCTGATATTGGTTATCAGTGACACCTAATGTATAGCTGGTAAATAATGCATTAATTCCTTCATCCCATTGGTTTGTTGGGATTTCATCTTTGGCTAAATTATTTAATGCTATTTGAGGAATACTGATATTCAATTTCATTTTCGGAAAATCAAATTCAGTGCTCGCATTAGGAATTAATTGCGCCAGAGGAATACATTGATGGTTGTCCGATTGTAGCAATGGAAGGCTATCAATATTGACTCCCAGCTCAGCCAGTTCCTGCGGCGTTAACAGTGGGATTAACCCTGTTTGGTCTGCTACGAATTTAGGTAATTGGTCATCTTGCTTTTGGCAATCTTGTGCTTTGACAAAGGTAATATTTCTTCTGTATTTGAGATTGCCATTCAATAAAACATCAACGTCATAGGTTCCTGGTAATTGTGAACCTTGGCTTACGAAAGTACTTAAGTCAGCAATATGCTCTGAATCGATAGAGATCAAAGAAGGTGGAAAATAGTAATTTTCTCCCTCTTGGGCGTTAGTGCTTGGTATTACAAAAAGGCAGATAAATAAGTATGAGGGTCTCAAATGGTTATTGATGATTTTTTTGTATTTTTTTAGTGAAACGAACATAGAAAACCTTATTTCCATTTGAAATAAAATAGATTAATTCTTAATTGAAAATGGCTGGTTTTGGTGAAGTGATCCCACCAAAATCATTGATTGAACTGAACGTCAATTTACTGGTATCAAACCCTGCTGGTGCATTAACCTCAATATGACTAAATGGTGCGATCATCGTTGATGGTAATTCATTATTTCCTGAATGAAGATCCGTTAAGGTCATGTAATACGGTGATGGATTTGATATTTTAATTTTTTGGTTATCAATCTTGCTAAATCGGATAAGGTTTTCTGCTTCCTTTGGTGTGATCTTTAATCCTTTTGGTCGAACGAAAAGTTTAACTCGAGTTACAGCCGCAAGGATTAATGCATTCTTATCAGCTAATTCATTCCGATCAAGGGATGGAATAGCCTTTACATTAAAATAAAATAGAGATTCTTTATCTTTCGCTAATTGTTCACCCACATAAACTAATCGAATAGTATTTTCATTTCTTGGTGCGCTAGTAAATAAAGGGGGAGTGGAAATAAAATCGCTTATTTTATTTCCTTTAGCATCTTCAATCCAAGTTTGAACTAGAAAAGCTGATTTGTCTGAGGTATTTCGAATACCCGTGGTAATTTGCTTACTTTCTTGTGGGTAAATAATTCGGGTGCTATCAAGTGTAATTCCACCAGCTAAACAAAGAGAAGAAAAACCAAAATAGAATAACGAAACCAGCCATTGATAATAATGACTTGCTTTAGGTAGCGAAAACATAAAAACTCCGGATATAAAATAATGCGCACCCGCTATGACACGGGTGCAAAGACAGAAATATTACTGATAAGTAATCGTGAAATTGGCAGATGCGTTAGCAGAACCCGCAGTAACTTCATTTGCTAATGCGATGTACTGTGCTTGGAAGCGTAATGTGCTGTCACCTTCATTCAACTTAATAGCATCCGTTGCCTTTGAGCCATTAACAGTTACTAACTTATTGTTTTGTAAAATTTGGATGCCCACGCCAGTTGCGATTGTTTGCCCACTTTGAGATGCTACTGGAGCAAGGATTTTTTCTTCGTCAAGAATGGTATTACCATCAAAAGTCAGAGAGGCATTTTTAAATGTTTCAGTTGCACATCCGGTTAATTTAATATCAAAGCCAACGGGTGATGATACAGAATCTTTACCATCAAAACCATCTTGGCGGTATTGACCTAAATTAACAGTTTGTGAAGCATCATCATTATCAATAACGCAAGGGGTATTCACAATGGTACCCGCAAAATTAACAACGCCACCACTGACAGTCACAGGAGCTAATTCTTCTGGAGCATTAGGTTCTCCTTCTGCAAATACATTTGCAGATAAAGCTAGAGAAATAGGCAATGCGATAGCGATTAACTTAAATTTCATTATATTACTTTCCATTAGATAAAATTTTAAAAGGGGTTATTTCTTTTTTGGTGCTTGCATTCAAAATAAAGCATGCACTCCGAAAAATACATTTATGTATTTTTGAGATTGCCTACATGAATTACACCGTCAGTTTCTAACTCGTCAATAAGTAAATTGAAAAGTCTATTTTGTTCTGGTTTTATTACCTTATTACTAAATTCATCAAAGGGGATATTTAATACATTTAAAAGTCTTAAAATACTTTCAATGCTTAATGTCGATATCCCTCTTTCATATCTTGATATTTGTTGCTGACTGACTGATATTAAGGATGCTAATTCTTTTTCAGATAATCCTTTGCTTATCCGTGCATTTCTAATAAAACGTCCTATTTTTTCATTTAGTTTCATTATATTGATAATTAGTTAATTACCTAGGTTGGTTAAATATGAGTTGTTTAATTGGATGATTTCAAAACGAGGCGAATTGTAGATAGGTTAAATAATGATGTAAATACTCAAAATATGATGAAATATAATGTTACATTCAAATGAAATAAAAACCCTAGAATATTGGCTATTAAATTACTCTTTTTATGAGTTAAATCTTAAGTGAAATAAAAGATTTTTTGGATAATGACGTAGATCAATAAATAAAATCTATTTACTAATCCCGAAATGAAATAAAATGATACAATATATAATATTTGCTTTCATTTTGCACTTTTGGTTACTCATTATGAGGGTTTTTATGGTGTGCTGTATTGCGGTGAAGTCTGTTTTTATAAAGAAATAAACTATTTAAATATTAATTAATACAGTCCATTAGCTGACAATTAACAATTGTAAGCGAGTATTTATAGTTAATTTAATGAAAACAAAATCCCCACGAATTAAATAATGTAGAGTGGGGATTTATTTTATTATGATACTTAATGATGAATGAGACGCATTAATTGTTGTTGAGCATTGGCGAGTCCAGTCTCATAACCTTCGGGTTTCATATCTAAACCTTCTGCGTAGATAAACTGAACATCATTAATACCCATTAACCCTAATACAGAGTTTAAATAAGGGGTAATTGCATCGGTCTCTTGCCCGTAATGAATACCGCCTCGAGCACTAAATACCAGCGCTTTGACATTTTCCACTAACCCCAGTGGGTAGGTTGCGGTATAGCGAAAAGTTTCTCTAGCACGAACCACTAAATCAAACCAATTTTTCAATTCAGTTGGTACATTGAGATTGTACATTGGCGCACCAAGGAGCAGTAAATCACTCTCTTTAAGCTCAGCAATAAGCTGGTCAGAAAGCTCTGTGGTATTTTTTAAATCAGAATTGCTAATTTCTGCGCCTCTTAATGCTGCGAAACGGGCTTGATTAAGAACGGGTAATGGATTTTCTGCCACATCACGCTCGATAACACAGTCTTGATAGCCTTGGGCTTTACGTTCATCCAGATATTGCTGAATTAAGGTATTGGTTTGCGATTGTGCACCGTTAATACTGGATTTGATAACTAAAATTTTCATGGAATTGTTCCTTATCAATTTAGGATGTGGTCAGTATATCTGGCTTGATAAGTTGACAATGAGTGATATTCTTTCCTTATATTGTTTCCAAATGAGCACCAATATGAACAAGTTAGATTTGAACTGTTTACCTATTTTCATTGCTGTGGTTGAAAGTGGAAATTTTACCGCGGCATCTGAGCGGCTACATGTAACTCGTTCAGCAGTGAGTAAAAGTATTTCACGTTTAGAAAATAGCCTAGGCGTTGCACTGTTTCAGCGAACTACCCGTCAGCAAACATTAACGGATGATGGAATGGTGCTGTATGAATATGCGAGTCATGCGCTGAACTCTCTGCAAGAAGCGTCAAACTTCTTGGAAAGCGGCAAGCGTAATGTCGAAGGGAAGGTCTGCATTACCGCGCCTAGGCTATTGGGAAACTTATATGTTATCCCGCTACTGATTGAGTTAATGAACCTTTACCCTAAATTGGAAATTGAAACGTTATTGAATGACCGGAATGTGGATTTACAGCAAGAAGGGGTTCATGTCGCAGTGCGAGTGGGGCAACTTGCTGATTCAAACCAATTGATTGCACATGAAATTGGTCACCATAAAATGATTTTTTGTGCATCACCCGATTATTTAACGGCAAACGGTACGCCGACGGCACTCAGCGAATTAGAAAAGCATCAGCTTATTGCCTACACACAGGGCGGGCACATTTTGCCTTGGCAAGTGTATGATCGAGCTCAGCAAGAGCACCGCTATTTACCCACCAGTAAATTGATTATGGATGATATGCAAACAATTATGTTGGCGACAATAAAAGGGGCGGGAATTGCGTATTTGCCTCAGTGGCTGGCACAAGAAAAAATACATTCGGGACAGCTTGTTGAGATTTTATCTGACTATCAAAGTGCTCGTTACCCAATTTCTGTCGTGTGGGTTGCTACGTCCTTTCTACCGCTAAAAATAAGAGTGGTTATCGATACGATTCGTGAAAAGTTAGCCTTAAGTTTAAGGTCAGAATAACGAAATTATAAACAGTGAGCCTCTTCACAATGTGAGGGTTTTTATTGAACATGCCTTGCTCTTGGTGAAATTTTAATTCTATATTCGTTATATGTTATGAAATTTAATTTCTTAAATGATCATAACGATTCCGTTATAAAAAACACCATGATGTTATTCGCACATTATAAAACCGATAAAGTGAGGCAAGGCATGAAATTAATCACCCTATTTGCAGCAACAACCTTGTTAGTGACTGCCAGCGTGGCAGCAAAAGAGTACCCCATTCATCATACTGCGCAGATCAATTCCCTTGAAGATGCTCAAAAATCGGCGGTTTGGGAGCAAGCTGAAGTGCTCACTGACTTCACGTATCCGTGGGAAAATGAGACGCCACCAAAAACTGATTTCCGTGCATTATGGAGCGATAATGCGCTCTATTTTCGCTTTATTGCTGACGATAAAGATATCCAGCTAGGCAAAGATACTGATAAAGATCAGGCGGTATTGGATTCAGACCGTGTGGAATTATTTTTTGCAACCAGCCCTGAGTTAAAACCGTATTACACGGCTGAAATGGACCCTTCTGGGCGTACATTTGACGCGAAAGCCAATTTTTACCGAGAAGTGGATCCAAGCTGGAATTGGCAAACACTAAAAACGGTGGGACAAATTACCCCTGAAGGCTATGTGTTAACGGGGAAAATCGATCTGGATGAATTCACCAAGCTGAATCTTTGGCAAGATAATGACAAGAAAACCTTGATGTGCGCCATTCTGCGCGGCGAATTTAGTGCCGGTGAGCCTAAGCAAGTGCGTAAGTGGATCAGCTGGATCAAGCCGGATTCAGTGAAGCCAGACTTCCATATCCCTTCCGCTTTCGGAAGCTGTAAGCTCGTCAAATAACCCTCATCCGGTGGCAGCCTTAAACGCTTTATAAAGTTGCCACCGGTTCTTTCACACTTTTTCATGTTGTTGTTGTGAGACCAGTCACGTAAATCATCACAAGTGAATAACTTGTAATGATTAGGATTGAAATTAAAATTCATAAATAGTATTTTTTAATGAAATATAGTTTCAGTTGAGGTGTGCCATGTCAGTAACCGAAAATACGCTTAGTGATTGTTTGAACAATGAACTTAATCAGGACACATTGCAGTTTTCTCGCTTAGATACCTTATCGATGTTAACGGTGATCAATCAGGCTGATAGCACGGTAGCAACGGCATTACAGTCGGTATTGCCAGAGCTCGCCAATGTGGTGGATGTGATTGCGGATCGTTTAAAACAAGGCGGGCGGATCTTTTATGTGGGCGCTGGCACCAGTGGTCGACTGGCGGTATTAGACAGCGCAGAGTGTCCGCCAACATTTGGTACATCGCCAGAAATGGTGCAATCGATTATTGCGGGCGGTCATTCAGCCATGCTGAAAGCCGTTGAAAATATTGAAGACTCAACGGAAGCATCGGTAGAAGAACTACGGGCACGCGGTGCAACGGAAAAAGATGTGATTATTGGTATTGCGGCAAGTGGACGAACGCCATTTACCTTAGCGGCGATTGAATATGGTAATCAAATCGGGGCATTAACCGTGGGGATAACCACCCGTGGACACGGTTTGCTTAGTGATTTAGCGCAGTATGCCATTGCGCCGGATGTGGGGGCGGAAGTACTTTCTGGCTCTACGCGCATGAAGAGTGGCACTGCACAAAAAATGATTTTAGGTATGCTAAGCACCTGTGTCATGGGACGCTTAGGGCGAATTCATACCAATTTAATGGTCGATGTGATGGCGAGTAATATTAAATTACTGCGTCGTGCTGAACGTATTGTTGGGGAAGTGTGCGGGATTGATGTAGACACTGCGGCAGCATTATTGAAGCAAGTGGATTATCACCCGCGCCGCGCCATTTTGATGCATGAATTGAATATTACTGCACAACAAGCGACAGAGATTGTTCAGTGTAACCCGAACACCAGTTTGGATTCGATGCTAAACAGTCACAGTGAATAGCGTAAAACATAACATAAACAGAGTCATAACTCAGTCGACACCGGGGAAATCCTATGGCTAATAAGATAGAACATCTGGAAGTGCTCGCCAGAGAAATAGAAAAATATGCGGGCGGGTTTGAAAACGTGGGTACCTTAACCCACTGTATGACGCGTATCCGTCTGGTTTTAAAAGATAATAGCAAGTTTGATGCAGATGCGCTTAAGCAAGTGGAGGGCGTGAAGGGGGTTGTCTTTAATGGTGAACAACAACAAGTGATTGTGGGCATGGGGACGGCGGCGAAAGTCTTCTCTGTGATGAATAAAAGAATGCAAAACAGCGGCGTAGCAAGTGATGAAAGTACACCATCAGCGCCAGAGAAAAAATCGTTCTCGATCCGCCGTATGCTGAATACATTAGCCGCAATTTTTGTCCCAACCATTCCTGCGTTAATTGGTTGTGGTCTAATTATGGGGCTGATTAATATTGTGCGTTTAGTGGCGCCAGGTGTGGTGGATCAGTTCCCTGAGCTGTTTAAATTATTAAAGCTGATCGGTAGCGCAGTATTTACCTATTTATCCATTATGATTGGGGTAAATACCGCGAAAGAATTAGGCGCATCCACGTCGATTGGTGCTGTGATGGCGGGGCTTTTAGCGATGCCGGGCTTAGCTGATATCACCTTATTTGGTGAAAAACTCCAACCGAATAGCGGCGGAATTTTCGCGGTGCTGATGGTGGTGGTGTTCTCCTCTAAGTTTGAAGTGTGGTTTAGGGGCATCATTAAAGAGAGTTTAGATCTGATTGTGACGCCATTTGTGACGATTTTAGTCTCTGCAATGGTGGCGTTAGTCGTCTTCCAACCGGCGGGTCATTATCTGAACCAAGTGCTGGCACAAGGGGTTTCTGTGGCGCTACTGAGTAGTGGTGGCGGGGCAGTAGCAACGGGTGGCATCTTAGGTGGCAGCTTCCTATTCTTATTACTGACTGGTCTGCACCAAGGTTTGATCCCAATTCATGCGGAAATTCTACAAACTTTTGGTTTGAACTATTTATTCCCAATCTTAGCCATGGGCGGAATGGGGCAAGTGGGGTCATGTTTCTGGGTGTTCCTGAAAACCAAAAACCAGCGTTTAAAGAAAACCTTAGTGGGCGCGTTACCCGTCGGTATCTTCGGCGTGGGTGAGCCATTACTGTTCGGTGTTTCCTTACCGCTGGGTAAACCGTTTATTGCTGGCTGTATCGGTGGTGCCGCAGGCGGTGCGCTGATGGCGTTCTTCCATGTGGGGATTATCATTCCATTTGGTACCGCAGGCTTGTCCTTAATTCCGCTGGTGGGTGATGGGCAGATTCTGGATTTTCTGATTGCGGTAGCAGGCGCATGGATTGTCGGTTTCATTGCCAGTATGATAATAGGCTTCAACGATCCAGAAAAATAATAAGAAGGTATAGCCATGTCAGCACTGACAGTAAAATTGGAAAGCTTATTGACGAGAGGCAAAGGCACAGAGCAGCGTATTGCGAAGTTTTTGCTGGAATATCGCGATAGCCTTGTGGCAATGAATGCCGCTGAATTGGCTCGTGAGGCTGGCGTGAGCAGCGCATCCGTCATTCGTTTTGCAAGGCAAATGGGCTATCGTGGCTATCCTGAATTCAAAGTCGATTATTTATCTGATGAGAAGCAACACAAAGCGGAAAGTTTGTATGGCAATCTGAGCCGTAACGATGATACGGCTCAGATTATCGCTAAATCTGGGCAGTTATTTATTAGTGCCATTGAAAAATCCTTAGAACTGCTAGAGCCCGCCGCGGTTGATGCCGTCGCACAAAAATTGGTTGAAGCGAAGCGCATTGTGCTATTTGGTATTGGCTCATCAGCGATTGTGGCGAATGATATTTTCCATAAACTGATTCGCGTTAATAAATCGGCGTTATTTAGCCCTGACTTGCATGTGCAGCTGAGCTATTCGGCAAATTTAGGTGAAGGGGATCTCGCCATCGCCGTGACAGCAAGGGGAAATACGCCAGAAGTTAACCGAATGCTGAAGTCGGCGCATGAAAATGGCTGCACGACGATTGCTTTAACGCGCTTTGGGCAAGATGACGCGGCGCGTCTCGCGGATTTAACGCTGCCATATTACTATGATGAACAACACTCTCAGCTGGGGGTGATCACACCTCAAGTGTTGCAGATGGTGATATTCGATACGCTATTTTTCAAATATTTAACCCTTGCCAATGAAGATGCAGACATCGCATTGCAAAAAGGTCGACAAGCCGTTACTCAGGCAGGATAAACCACCATGATTGTCACAGAGTTAGCCATCGGCGCACTGATTGGCTTGATTATAAGCACAACCGGTGTGGGCGGTGGTGTGATTGTTTTACCCATACTGACTTATTTTTTTGGGCTTAACGCCTTAGCCGCAGTGGCAACGGCCAACTTTCTCTCTATGTTGATGAAGGTCTCTTCGTCATACATGCATTTTCGGCTAGGCAATATTCCCTTAAAAGGAGCGATGATTGTCTTGGCGATTATGTTGCCAAGTACGTTTTTATCCAGCTTGTTTGTGACGTGGCTAGGCAGTATCCCTGCTTATGAAAAACAGGTGGAGTGGGGCATTAATCTGTTGGTCTCCGCCGCCATTATTTTTTCATTGTATTTATTTATTCAACGGATGTTTTTTGCTAATCCGCGTAAAAAAGTTGCCGTGAAAGAAAACCAATTGAAAGCGATGGCGATCCCGGCGGTATTGGCGGGAATTGTATTAGGCGCAACTGGGGTTGGCGGCGGAGTGGTCGTTCTACCCATGTTATTGCGTTATATGGATTTAAATATTAAGCAAGCCATTGGCACATCAATTGTGGTGACGACGGTGTTATCAGGCTCTTCGGCGCTGGCTTATGCGCAAGATGGTCACACGGATTTAAAACTGGCATTAATTTTATGTGTAGGGGCACTGTTAGTGATGCCGCTAGCGAAATATTTGCTGGTGAAATTATCTGAGCGAACTTTCCAATATATTACGTTATTGCTGATTTTATGCAGTGCGGTGATGATGACATGGAAAGTGATTATGCCATAAAGGTGAAATGATTTTTTCTTGCTCGTCTACTTTATTTCATTTATCTGAAGTTGATAGTTTAAATATCGTTATATTTAAACTATCAACATTGGTTTCTATTTAATTCCCATCTAAAAAAGAAAATCAATTTTTAATAAATTTATAAATATAATTGATTTCTTGTTCTCTTAATTGAAAAAATATTATCATTAATAAAATATTGGACTATAATAAATTTTTATTAATTGAAAATGAATCTATTTTTGATTTTCATTGTTGAATTTTAAAGTATAGCGCTATCTTTTTTGTATATGTAATAATTGATGTTGTTTTTTTTGCTTTAAACAATTGATATTGAAGTGGATGCTCTTATAAAGATACGGTATGTAATTAATTTTAAATTGCGATTTATATTTTGGAAAACACATTATTTGTTTTTCAATAGTATTGAAAAGCATCAATCCCAAATGATTATATTATGAAATATCAGTTAACACATATGTGTAGCCAATCAACACAGTTTTATGGTGTTGAAACAAACTTAAACCTAGAGCAATTTCAACAAGCGTGTGCTTATATTCAGTTAATTAGAGATAAGCTACCTAGTTTTTCATCTTCGGATGATTATTTAACTGAGTGTGAAACTCTTTTTCTTCTTCAGATGTTTTATGGCTTTATACCATTATATGAAAATAGTGAAGTGGATGCGATTGTTGATGTTCATCATAACTGGGAATGTTATGTCATTGGTGGGAATTTAGCGTCAATAAACCAATATGCGATATGTAATGCAAGCATTATTATGTTGGAATTTCTTCGCTATAAATTACAGACAAAACTCAATACTTATTCTAATGAGAAAATAAAAGTTGATTTAGCTCGGCTAGATTCCTTATTAAGCGGCCATTTTTTAAAAAAAGAATGGGCGCTGAAAGATATTTATGGATATGACCTTACGGGTATTCAATTTTTAAGAAGTGATAAAGTTGAATTAATCTCTAAAGAGCATGAAATAGAACCAAGGACACGGGGATATTTAATCCCCGAGATTTCGTTGTGATTAGCCGAAAGATTTTTAAAACGGGTATTAGGCTATTTTCTTTTCATTATGCTCATCTTGGAGGTTTGCGCTAAGGTTAATCCTTTGGTTTCTGGCGCAAACAGGATGGAAACCACTAAGCCGACTAACGAAACGCCAGCCCCCATGAGCACCACATGGCTAATGCCATATTCGTGAATAAAGACAGGCAGTGCCCATGTTGAAAAAATGGTTCCGATGCGGCTTATAGACATAATCACGCCAACAGCGGAAGCACGAATATCGGTCGGAAAAAGCTCGTTCGGATACAGCCATTGTAATATCCCTGGACCGCCAGAAAAGAAAGCGTAAATACCGAACATAATGATCACTAAGCAGATCCCCAGATTGGAGAATAAGCCAAGGATTGCCAAAGCGCAGGTCATAATTGCAAAGCTGCCAATTAGTAAAGGTCTTCTGCCCATTTTGTTGAGCCAGTACATTGCAGGTAAGCAGCCGAGCATAAAGAATAGGCTAATGACGACATTACCGAGTGCGGCATTTTTCCCTTGATCCCAACCAAGTTCCCCGACAATTTGCGGGCCAAATGTGTAAATGGCAAACATGGGGATCACTTGGCAAGTCCAAATCGCTGCGGTGAATAAGACAAAAGAGAAGTGCCGCTTGGTAAAAATATCAATAAAGCGGGTTTTCTTTTGCTCTTCGGCCTCAAATACCACGGGCTGACCGAATAATTTGGTCATCATCTTTTGGCATTCTTGATGCCGACCTTTGCGGATCAGCCAAAGTGGCGACTCAGGTAAATCAAAACGACCAATCAAAATCACGATGCAGGGAATTACGGCACTCCCAAGCATCCAGCGCCAGCCATCTTCAACATCGTATAAAGCATAGCCCACAAGGTTGGCGCAAGTGGCACCGACGTACCACATCGCGGCAATAAACCCGACAGCAAAAGCACGCTGTTTAGTATTAGAAAATTCGGTGATCATCGACGTGGCTATCGGGTAGTCAGCCCCGATGACTATGCCTATTAAAAAGCGCATTAATAGAAGCTGCAAAGGCGTTGAAACAAACATAGTGGCGACGGAGATTGCCCCAATAGCCACAATATCAATCAGGAACATTTTACGGCGACCGACTTGGTCGCAGATATAACCAAATAAAGAGGTACCGATAAACAGCCCCGCTAACGTGGCCGCACCGAGTAAACCAATCCACTCATTACTTAAATTAAGCACTGGAGTGAGTTGCTCTAAGGCAACGCCAATGAGGACTAATACGTAACCGTCAAGAAAAGGCCCACCGCTGCCCCACAACATAATGCGGCGGTGGACTGAGGAAAACTGGATGTCATCAAAGCTTTTAGGTTGCATAGTCGTTACCTGCATTAGCGCAATAAAATAAAAAAAGCTCTCGAAGCAACATAACTTTATGGGATAACTTCGCTTCGAGAGTAAGCGCTAGCTATATCAGCCGTATCGAAACTCAATACCGAAGGTACCGCGTGGATATTCCCATTTTTCCAGTGCGCTACCGAGACCCAGAATGCGGCATGTCCCACATTCAAGACAGCCGGCATAATCAAAACGCACCGAGCCATCATCTTGTTTTTTATACAAACCTGCTGGGCAGGCTTTGGTTAATGTTTCGAGTACCGCCATATCAGGTTGCTCTTTGATAACGATATGGGGGATCTCTTCATCGACATTAAATTTGTTAATACCGAGTTTGACATCAACATTTACGGGAGCACTCATATCGCTCTCACTCCTTTAATTCCGTCTTTAATTAGATTCATAAAGCCGACTTTTTTCGCATGTTGCAGCATGGTTTTGCGCAGAGGCACAGGGGCTTCATCTGAGATGGTGAACAGTTTTTTGGCAATACCAAGTGCCATCTCCGGGTATGCGGTGAACATGCGCGGGTTATCTAAGAATTCAGGCATTCTTTGGTAGGCTTTCATATCGCGCAATGGACCTTGTTCCAGCAAAGTGAGGTATTCGCTTAGGCCTTGCTTGCTAAAGTCCTCTTTTTTCATTGCGCTGAGTACGGCTTGAGCTGCGGCTTCACCTGAAGCGACGGCTAAGTCCATACCGCGAATTGTAAAGCCTAAGTTCATGCACATACCTGCGGCATCGCCAGCAACAAGAACACCATCTCGAACCAGTTCAGATTGCATTTTTAAACCAGCTTCAGGCACCACATGGGCGGCGTATTCAATCATTTTTCCGCCTTCAATTAATGGTGCGACAGCAGGGTGCTGTTTAAAATCTTCGAGCATTTGTGGAACGGATTTTTTGGCGTCTTTGATGTGGTGTAGACCACAGACCAGCCCTAACGAAATCGTATCTTCGTTGGTGTAAAGGAAACCACCGCCCATCAAACCATCGGTTGGCGAGCCTGCAAATAGCCACGCAACACCTTCGTTACCTTGAAGGTTAAAGCGGTTTTGTAAAACGTCTTTTGGTAGCTCAATCAGCTCTTTGACGCCGACAGCGACATGCTCGGCACTGACGCGTTTTGTCATGCCCAATTGTTCTGCTAGAAGGGAATTTACACCGTCAGCGAGGATCACCACTTTGGCTTCGAGTACATCACCGTCAGCTTCGACACCAACGACTTTGCCATCACGTTCAACCAGCTTATCAACGCGGATCCCAGTGATGCATTGTGCACCTGCATTTTCAGCTTGTTCAGCTAACCATGGATCCAGTTTTCCACGCAGGATGGACCATGAGGTTTCTTCGGGTTTTTGTGGGTCACCATTTTGGTAATCCACCGTCATTGCACCGGTTTCGGTCATAAAAGAGAGCTTTTCGTGGGTGATCATGTGCTCAATAGGCGCTTCTTTGGTAAACCCAGGGATGATCCGCTCTAAACTGTGAGCATACATGCGCCCACCTGTTACGTTCTTGCCGCCCGCATAGTTTCCTCTTTCAATTAGGAGAACTTGAGCACCTTCACGGGCAAGTACCAGTGCAGCAACTGAGCCAGCCAGACCAGCTCCTACTATGATTGCATCAAAAATATCATCGGACATAGTGTCTCCAAACTTAATACAGTAGTGAGGGAGTTCCCCCACTACTTAGGATGTTTATTTGGCCAGTTGCTGAGTCAATGCTGGAAGAATTTTAAAGAGATCCCCAACAATTCCGTAGTCTGCAAATTGGAAGATAGGGGCATTTTTGTCTTTGTTGATGGCAACAATTGTTTGAGCGCCATTGGCGCCAACCATGTGTTGTATCTGCCCTGAAATACCGACTGCCAGATACAGTTCAGGTTTGATCATCAGGTTGGAAATACCCACATAGCGTTCATGCTCCATCCATTTTTCGTTTTCAGCCACAGGGCGCGAACACGCAATTTCAGCACCAATGGAATCCGCTAATGCTTTAGCAATGGCAATATTTTCTTGGCTACCGATGCCTCGACCCACACTGACTACAAGGCGCGCTTTGTCTAACTCAACGGAGTTACCTGCTTTTTGCTGAACCGAGGTACGTACAACAGATTGTTTCGGTTTAATCCATTGTGCAACTTGGGCTGTGCCGCTAAGTGATGCATTACTTGATGCGGAATCAAAAGTCCCAGTCGCCACTGTGGCGATGGAAAATGAGCTGCTTAATGTTTCACTGCCGAACGCCAAACCGCCATAGACCATGTGTTTGATAACTGGCTTGTTATCTTCGATGACGACAGTGGTAGCATCATTCGATACAGCGGCTTGCAGTCTTGCGCCTAAACGTGCCGCCAATAGTTTTCCACGGCGTGTATTTGGCAATAACAGCAGTCCGGTATCACCATGTTGCTTGATCACATCGACGACGGTATCTGCATAATCTTCGATAATGCGGTCATCAGGTTTGCCGGATAATTGAATAACTTGGTTCGCACCGAGTTGAAAAGCTTGAGTGGTTTGCGCGTCATCCAATGCGAGAACGTTGACATGTTCACCAAGAGTCTGCGCGCCGCCGATCAGTTCAGGTAAGCGAGAAGTCATGTCACTCAGTACCCAAACGGTTGATAATTTGCTCATAACTCCCCCTATTATTTAATGATTTTTCTTAAATGTTCAGCGAACTGTGCAACTTGATCATCGCCATCGCCTTCAATAATGATGCGCTGACGAACTTTTTGTTTTGGTGCAGCAATCGATTGAGCCGATAACGCCGCCACATCACCAAGACCGATATCAGCAGCCGTCCATGCTTGAACAGGTTTTTTCGCCGCACCTAAAATGGCTTTCATCGATGGAATAACAGGGACGTTAATGTCTGAAGTCACAGCAATAACCGCAGGCAGTGGAATGGATAACGTTTCGATTTCGTCTTCGAGTTCACGTTCAACAACAATGGTATCTGGTGCAATAGAGAGGATTTTTTTGACCCCGTTAATGGCAGGAACTTGCAGCTCCTCTCCCATTAAAATACTGACTTGCTGGGCGTTGAGGTCAGCAGAGCCATCACCGCACAGAATCAAATCAAAGCCCACTTTTTTGGCGGCAGCACTAAGGGCAATCGCGCTTTGATGCGGCAGGGCATATTCGAATTGGTCTTCAACCACCACGACTAATTCATCGGGACCACGGGATAAAACGTCTTTACGACCTTTCATGTTGGTCAGTGCTTTGCCACCAATACTTAACGCAATAACTTTGCTTTCTGGTTGCTGCGCTTTTATTTGATTCGCAGCTTCAATGGCATTTAAATCATATTGACTAATTTTAGTGTCAGCGCGAGAAAAATCTAAAGAGCCATCTGAGCTATTAACAACAATATCTTGTTCATCAGGAACAGATTTGTAGCATGTAATAATATTCATTACATCTCCTAGAATAAAATAAATGGAACAGTTGTGGTTTAATATTTATATGAGTATCACGAACTGGATATTTAAAAATAAAATCTACATCACCAATATTGAATGCCTTAAATTAAAGCGGGTTTAAATATTCATACTGTTACATTACTCACCAATACTGTAAAAATCATCAAGTTAGCAATCTAATGTTCAATATTGCTAGCTTAATCACCAATACTGAATGAGTTTAATAACATTAACCTAACATTATATTTCATCACTTTGTTTTCATTGGTTTATTTTTCTGTTTTTAACGTAAAAATTAATAACAAATTTTTATCACGAATAATATTGTGACCTTAATAACAGAATTGTTATTGGTGAGCCGACATGATTCAAATAGTAAATAAATTAATTAATCTTTAATTGGCTATTGATAATAAGTAATTGGGCATATTTAAGAGGCGTTTATTTAGAAGTCATTAAATGAATGTTAAATATTTATTGTTTTAAAACTTATGTATTAAATAATAAATTGGAATAGACCTATGAGCAAAGAAAATAAAAAGGTCGGAATAGAACCGAAAGTTTTTTTCCCACCATTAATTATTGTCGGGTTACTGTGCTGGTTAACAGTACGTGACCTCGATGCATCAAACGAAGTGATTAACCAAGTCTTTAGCTATGTCACCAATGTCTGGGGATGGGCATTTGAATGGTATATGGTCATTATGTTTGGTGGTTGGTTTTGGTTAATTTTCGGACCTTATGCGAAGAAACGTTTAGGGGATGAAAAGCCAGAATTTAGCCGAGCTGGCTGGATTTTTATGATGTTCGCATCTTGTACTTCAGCCGCGGTGCTGTTTTGGGGATCGATTGAAATTTATTACTATATTTCATCGCCGCCGTTTGATTTTGCACCTTATTCTAATGAAGCTAAAAGTATCGGATTAGCTTACAGCTTGTTCCATTGGGGACCGCTGCCGTGGGCAACTTACAGCTTCCTCTCTGTTGCTTTCGCTTACTTTTTCTTTGTTCGTAAAATGGATGTGATCCGCCCAAGTAGTGCGCTGGCTCCGCTGGTGGGTGAGAAGCGTGCCAATGGCTGGTTTGGTACCATTATCGACAACTTCTATTTGGTTGCATTGATTTTAGCGATGGGAACCAGCTTGGGTCTGGCAACACCGCTGGTGACTGAATGTATTCAATATCTGTTTGGTATTCCACATACCTTGCAGCTTGATGCGATCATTATCTTCTGCTGGATCATCCTCAATGCGGTGTGTGTAGCATTTGGTCTGCAAAAAGGGGTGAAAGCCGCCAGTGATGTACGCAGCTATTTAAGTTTCTTAATGCTTGGATGGGTGCTTATTGTCAGTGGTGCGAGCTTTATCGCCAACTATTTTACAGACTCTGTCGGCGTATTATTAATGTATATGCCACGCATGCTGTTCTATACCGATGCAGTTGGCAAAGGTGGATTCCCTCAAGGTTGGACCGTGTTTTACTGGGCTTGGTGGGTTATCTACGCGATTCAAATGTGTATTTTCCTCGCACGTATTTCCAAAGGACGTACTGTTCGTGAACTGTGTTTAGGTATGGTTGCGGGCTTAACCGCAGGTACTACCTTAATTTGGACCATTCTCGGCAGTAACACGCTCCAACTGATTGATAAAAATGTCATTAACATTCCTAAGTTGATTGAAGAGTTCGGTGTTGCACGAGCCATCATTGAAACTTGGGCCGCTTTACCTTTGAGCACTGTAACAATTTGGGGCTTCTTCATCCTCTGCTTTATCGCCACTGTCACACTGATTAACGCCTGTTCATACACTCTCGCTATGTCGACTTGTCGCGCAGTGAAAGATGGAGAGGAGCCACCGTTATTAGTGCGTATTGGTTGGTCTGTACTTGTCGGCGTGATTGGTATTGTCTTACTGGCATTAGGCGGATTGAAACCCATTCAAACGGCGATTATTGCCGGAGGATGCCCACTTTTTTTCGTGAACATCATGGTAACGCTCTCCTTTATTAAAGATGCAAGAGTGCATTGGAAAAACGATTAATTTTACTCAGAAATAATATTTCAGAAACAACATTGAAGAGGTTATTGATATGGATTTTAGATTGAATGATGAGCAGGAACTGTTTGTCGCAGGGATCCGTGAACTGATGGCAAGTGAGAACTGGGAAAGCTATTTCGCTGAATGTGACCGTGAAAGCAAATACCCAGAGCGTTTTGTAAAAGCCTTAGCGGATATGGAAATTGATAACCTACTGATCCCTGAAGAGCACGGTGGCTTAAATGCAGGTTTTATTACGGTTGCTGCGGTATGGATGGAATTAGGTCGCTTGGGTGCTCCTACTTATGTTCTGTACCAATTACCGGGTGGTTTTAATACGGTTCTGCGTGAAGGTACTCAAGAGCAAATCGACAAAATCATGGCGTTCCGTGGTACGGGTAAACAGATGTGGAACTCCGCTATTACTGAACCGGGTGCAGGTTCTGACGTTGGTAGTTTACAAACGACATACACTCGCCGTAATGGAAAAGTGTACTTAAACGGTAGCAAATGCTTTATCACCAGTAGTGCGTACACACCATACATCGTGGTGATGAGCCGTGATGCGGATTCACCGGATAAACCTGTTTTCACTGAGTGGTTCTTAGATATGAGCAAGCCGGGTATCAAGGTGAACAAACTTGAAAAACTGGGTCTGCGCATGGATAGCTGCTGCGAAATTACGTTTGACAACGTTGAGCTTGATGAAAAAGACATGTTTGGTCGTGAAGGCAACGGCTTTAACCGTGTGAAAGAAGAGTTTGATCATGAGCGCTTCTTAGTGGCATTGACCAACTACGGTACAGCAATGTGTGCGTTTGAAGATGCGGCGCGCTATGCCAACCAACGAGTTCAATTTGGTGAAGCCATCGGTCGTTATCAATTAATTCAAGAAAAATTTGCACATATGGCGATCAAGCTCAATTCGATGCGCAACATGTTATATGAAACTGCATGGAAGAGTGACAACGGTTTAATCACCTCTGGTGATGCGGCAATGTGTAAATACTTCTGTGCAAACGCAGCATTTGCAGTTGTGGATTCAGCAATGCAAGTCCTCGGTGGTGTGGGTATTGCAGGTGAACACCGTATCGCACGTTTCTGGCGTGACCTGCGCGTGGATCGTGTATCGGGCGGTTCAGATGAAATGCAAATACTGACATTAGGTCGTAGCGTACTGAAACAGTACCGCTAATCGAGGTTTGTCGTTGATTGATCTCCTGAGATTCTCGGGAGATCACTTTAGTTTCACAGGAGATGAGAAAATGGCAGAGCATTTACCAATGCCCGAGTTTGGCCCGCTATCTGGGGTTAGGGTGGTATTTTCAGGGATTGAAATTGCAGGCCCATTTGCCGGACAAATGTTCGCAGAGTGGGGCGCAGAGGTTATTTGGATCGAAAACGTCGCATGGGCTGACACTATTCGCGTTCAACCTAACTACCCGCAACTATCTCGCCGCAATCTACGGGCGCTATCACTGAACATCTTTAAAGATGAAGGCCGAGAAGCGTTCCTTAAACTGATGGAAACGACGGATATTTTTATCGAAGCCAGTAAAGGTCCAGCCTTTGCGCGCAGAGGGATCACCGATGAATTGTTGTGGGAGCATAACCCGAAATTAGTGATCGCCCACTTATCAGGCTTTGGACAATACGGCGACCCGCAATACACCAACCTTGCGGCGTATAACACCATTGCGCAAGCATTCAGCGGTTATTTAATTCAAAACGGTGATAAAGACCAGCCAATGCCGGCATTCCCGTATACCGCAGACTATTTTTCTGGCATGACCGCCACCACCTCCGCTTTAGCGGCGCTGTATAAAGTTCAAAAAACAGGTAAAGGCGAAAGTATTGATATTGCCATGTACGAAGTGATGCTGCGTATGGGGCAATATTTCATGATGGACTACTTTAACGGCGGCGAAATTTGCCCACGAATGACAAAAGGGAAAGACCCATATTATGCCGGTTGCGGTCTCTATAGCTGTAAAGACGGTTATATCGTAATGGAGATTGTGGGTATTACTCAGATCCAAGAAATCTTCAAAGATATTGGTCTTGCTCACTTATTGGGTACACCGGAAATTCCTGAAGGTACGCAGCTCATTCACCGTGTTGAGTGTCCGTATGGTCCACTTGTTGAAGAAAAATTAGATGAGTGGCTAGGGGCGCGTGACATTGATGTGGTTTTAGCGCGTTTGGCGGAGCTGAATATTGCCAGTGCCAAGGTGCTTACCATTCCAGAATTAGAAACCAATCCACAATATATTGCCCGCGAATCTATCACCAGTTGGCAAACCATGGAAGGCCGTACCTGTCGTGGTCCAAACGTGATGCCAAAATTCAAAAACAATCCGGGGCAAATCTGGCGCGGCATGCCATCTCACGGCATGGACACGTCGGATATTCTGCAAAACATTGGTTATAACGAAAATGAGATTAGGGGGCTGGTCGAGAAAGGGCTGGCTAAAATTGTTGAGTAATTCAATGACTATTCAGTTCAATCATTCCTGTTGGGCTGAATAGACATTAGGGAAATGATGGGATAACAATTAATGGATGTAATCGGTAAACAAAATTTGCGTCAAATGTGGGATGATTTTGCGAAAACTCACGTCAATAAAAAGGCGCTTATCTTTGAATCCTGTGATGGCGATGTGCGTGAATTCAGCTATTTAGAAATGAATCAGCAGATTAACCGGACTGCCAACCTCTTTTTAAGCTATGGCATCCAAAAAGGGGATAAAGTTGCGTTACATTTAGATAATTGCCCAGAGTTTTTCTTTTGCTGGTTTGGTCTTGCCAAAATTGGGGCGATCATGGTGCCGGTCAATGCGCGATTTAAGTACGAAGAGAGCGCATGGATCATCCAAAACTGCCAACCTCGGCTGGTTGTCACTCGTCCCCATTTTGCCGATATTTACCAAACTCTTGTTGATGACAAAGCAACAGCGCTCGAACATATCTTCTTAATTTCAGACACCCAATTACCAACGCAGCAAGGTATAACTGACTTTACCGTTGAACTAGCTCAACAATCGATTGTGCTGGCGGAGCAGGTTGAACTCAGTGTGGATGATACTGCCGAAATTCTATTTACCTCAGGGACGACCTCTAAACCAAAAGGGGTCATTATCACCCACTATAATCTGCGCTTTGCTGGTTATTACTCCTCTTGGCAATGTGCATTACGTTCTGATGATGTCTATTTGACGGTGATGCCCGCTTTTCATATCGATTGCCAATGCACAGCGGCTATGGCGGCATTCTCCGCTGGGGCAACCTTTGTTCTCCTTGAGAAATACAGTGCTCGGCGTTTTTGGCAACAGATTGTGAAGCATCGCGCGACAGTGGCGGAGCTGATCCCAATGATGATCCGCACCTTAATGAGTCAACCAGTTGCCGACAATGAGCAAGCGCACTGTTTACGGGAAGTGATGTTCTATCTCAATTTAAGTGATAAAGAAAAACAACAGTTTATGGATCGCTTTGCGGTGACGCGGTTTCTTACATCGTACGGCATGACTGAAACTATTGTTGGGCTGATTGGTGATAGACCTGGGGATGAACGGCGCTGGCCGTCCATTGGACGCCCTGGATTTGGTTATCAAGCTCAAATTCGAGATAAACATAATCAACCGTTAAAAACCGGCGAAATTGGCGAGCTATGTGTAAAAGGCGAGCGGGGTAAAACCTTATTTAAAGCCTATTACAACAATCCAGAAGCCACAGAGAAAACTTTTGATAGTGAAGGGTGGATGCACACAGGCGATTTTGCTTATCAAGATGAAGATGGATTTTTCTACTTTGTTGACCGTAGTAGCAATATGGTCAAACGTGGCGGGGAAAACGTCTCTTGTAGCGAAATTGAGAACATCATCGCGTCCCATCCGGCAGTTGCGGATGTTGCGGTTATCGGTGTGATGGATGCCATTCGTGATGAGGCTATCAAAGCGTTTATCGTGCTGGAAGAGGGGGCTACGCTAACTCAAGAAGAGTTTTTCGCTTTCTGTGAAACGAAAATGGCGAAGTTCAAAGTACCCTCATTGGTGGAAGTCCGTCAAGGTTTACCTCGTAACTGCTCTGGTAAGGTGCTGAAAAAACATCTGAAATAATCGAATAACAACCTAAAGGTTTAAACTATGAGCGAATCATTAAAAGTTACCCGTC
The DNA here is from genome assembly GCF_009706505.1 of Providencia sp. wls1922. Taxonomy (NCBI): domain Bacteria; kingdom Pseudomonadati; phylum Pseudomonadota; class Gammaproteobacteria; order Enterobacterales; family Morganellaceae; genus Providencia; species Providencia sp. wls1922. Next base: position 49,914 of record NZ_WLUG01000107.1, read on the forward strand.
ATGGTGCCGTGCTAGAAATTGTACTCGATAGACCTAAAGCCAACGCCATTGATGCAAAAACCAGTTTTAAAATGGGAGAAGTTTTCCTTAATTTCCGTGATGACCCAACACTGAGAGTGGCCATTATTACGGGGGCTGGAGAACGTTTTTTCTCTGCGGGATGGGATTTAAAATCTGCGGCGGAAGGGGAAGCCCCTGATGCTGATTTTGGTCCAGGTGGTTTTGCGGGATTAACTGAGATTTTCAACTTAAATAAACCCGTAATCGCGGCAGTAAACGGTTATGCGTTTGGCGGTGGTTTTGAGCTAGCGCTGGCGGCAGATATGATTATCTGCTCTGAAAATGCCAGTTTCGCGCTACCTGAAGCGCAATTAGGTATTGTGCCTGATAGCGGCGGCGTTCTGCGCTTACCAAAAATTCTGCCTGCGCCTATCGTCAATGAGATGGTAATGACAGGGCGCCGAATGGATGCTCAAGAGGCTCTGCGCTGGGGGATTGCGAATGAAGTCGTGCCTATCGAGAATTTAATGGATAAAGCTCGGGAGCTGGCTGAAAAAATCACACAAAGCGCTCCGTTAGCCGTTGCCGCACTGAAAGAAATTTTCCGTGCAACCGGAGAATTAACGGTGGAAGAGGGCTATAAATTGATGCGCAGTGGTGTGTTAGAAAACTACCCTGCCGTATTGCACTCCGAAGATGCTACGGAAGGTCCTTTAGCATTCTCAGAGAAGCGTGAGCCAAACTGGAAAGGACGCTAATCCTACCAGTGATTGGATGACGGTGAGGTGATTATGAGTTTTTATAGCTTTGAAGGGGTGACACCCGTGGCGCATCCAACGGCCTACGTTCATCCTTCCGCCGTGGTGATTGGTGATGTCATTATTGGTGCCGATGTGTTTGTGGGTCCAAATGCCTCATTACGGGGGGATTATGGGCGCCTAACCATCGAAAAAGGGGCGAATATTCAAGACGGTTGCATCATGCATGGTTACAGTGATGTTGAGACTATTGTGCGGGAATCTGGACATATTGGTCATGGCTCAATTTTACATGGTTGTATTATTGGGCGTGATGCACTGGTCGGCATGAATAGCGTAGTGATGGATGGCGCTGTCATCGGTGACGAGAGCATTATTGGTGCGATGAGTTTCGTTAAGGCGGGTTTCCAAGGTGAGCCAAGACAAATGTTGATCGGCGCACCTGCGCGTTTTTTTCGCCATGTGAGCGATGAAGAGCTTCATTGGAAACAGCTAAATACCAAAGAGTATCAAGATTTAGCGGGACGTTATCGTCAAAGTTTAGAAAAAGCCATTCCGTTAACTGAGATAGAGCCGAATCGCCCTCGGTTGCAGGGAACCACGGATGTCAAACCGAAAGGTCAATGATACCAATGTGCAAAAATCGTCAATAATACTTTGTCAGTAACCTCAACGCAGGCTTTAAGCCTGCGTTTTTTCGTTATGGCGTCGATGAAAATAATATTAACGACGCTGGGCTTTAGATAGCATCCACTGCCATTTCTGCTCACGATTAAGTTCTGTTGGTGGGACGAGATTCGTTTTCACTGGTGACTCAATCGTCATTTTCTCGGAAGTGTAATTTTTTAGGCGAGAATAAAGCTGGCTATCAATTTTAGTCACTTTAATCAATCGTTGGCATTGGCAGCCTCGCCCCGATAATTTATTGGGGATCATTTTGACTTCACACTGTATTTCTGCCACATCCGAAAGAATATAAGAGACAATATTCACCGCATTGGTATGCGGAATTTCAAAGTTATTCGAGATTTCTCTGGCGGTGATCCAGCGACCCTGTTTCATTACCCAGTTTGCAATGGATAAATACATCGGGCTTTTCACTGATTCTTTACACATAAGCGCTCCTTCAGCTCATTGCTTAAAAGTGATTAAGGCAATAAGAAACTATACGCCAATCTTGTTGTTATGATGTCTTGTATATTTATTAGACTATAAATAGCCATGATTAATGATTAAAAGTTGGTTAAAAACGTTGAGAGAAGATTAACTCTGGGTTGTTTTTTTGTTGTTTACCAAAGAGTTACAAAACAACTTTTATCATATAGTTATTTATACGCTATAAAATCAACGCAAATGTGGAGCTAAATCAAATAAGATCTGAATTTATGAAATTTAGATTAAGTTAAGGTGATTGCTGAGTAGATTGGGGTTGAATCAGTTTGGAAAGGCTAAAAAGCAAAAACCCGCCACTAGGGCGGGTTCTTTAAATAGTGGTGCCCGGACTCGGAATCGAACTTATGATTTGAACATCGTTAAGATTTATATTTAATATTTTGGAGCAAAGGTTTTTGAGATAATAAAAATAGATGAGTTTTCTAATCTATAGAATCTATTGCTTTTTTTGCTATACTTTTGAGATATCGTTATACACCAGTTGAGATAACTAAACATTATGGCTCAATTTAATCACTTTGAACTCTCGCTTCTGAACCCCAGCTTTGATTCCCCTTTGGTCGATGCGCTGACAGAGCTGGAGATCCTCCGACATTTGCAGCTGGAAACCGATGTTCATCCCATCCTTTTTGCACAGTTAAAGGCTATATTCCACATGTTGGAGAGTCTTGGCTCTGCAAGAATTGAGGGAAATCACACTACACTTGCCGATTATGTTGAAAGTAAGGTCGAAGGAACGCAGAGTTCGACGGATCAGCTCAAAGAAATCAATAACATTGAAGCTGCGATGGAGTTTATCGACGAATATCTGAGTAATGGCGATGATATAACGGAATATTTTATCCGCGAGTTACATAGTTTAGTGGTCGCCGAGCTGCAACAGGAAGGCGATAGAACGCCCGGTGCATATCGGCAACATAACGTCAGCATTGCTCAGTCTGACCATTTACCTCCGGATCATATCCACGTTCCTGATTATATGGCAGAGCTGACCGACTTTATTAACCGTGAAGATAAGCCAAAGTACGATCTAATGAAGATTGCTCTGGTTCATCATCGCTTCGGCTGGATACATCCCTTTGGCAACGGTAATGGCAGAACCGTTAGGTTGCTGACCTACGCGTTGCTTATCAAATATGGTTTTAATGTTCAGACTGGTGGTCGGGTACTTAATCCGACAGCGGTATTTTGTAATGATCGTGAACGGTATTACGCCATGCTTTCGTTAGCCGATAAGGGAACAGAGCAGGGACTGGAAGAGTGGTGCTTATATGTGCTTTCGGGGATCTCCTCTGAGCTGAAGAAAGTCGACCAACTGACAAACCACGCTTTTCTGAGCAAAAAGATTTTGTATCCGGCTATCGACTTTTCGTTGGAGAGGGGGCTGATAAACTTGCTGGAATCGAAAGTTCTGAAACGCTCTGTTGAATTGGGGACGATAAAAGCAGGGGATCTACGTGCCGTTTTACCTGATCTGAAACCGACGCAGATGACTTATCAGCTTGGTAAGTTGATTGAGCGAGGGTTGCTCAGGCCAGTAGAAGAGGGGGCTCGTATCTATACGGCGAAGTTTTCTAACTCGTATTTGATTCGTGGGGTGATTAAGGTTCTGCGGGAAGAAGGGTTTATTCCTAACCTATAATCTTAATGAGCAAATCGAACTGCCATTACCCTGATTTGCAATTTGATATAGGGTAACGTCAGTTTGAACTAGGTTGACAAACTGAAACACGGTAACGCTTTACTGTGCCTTATTGAATAAGCTTTAGGCATAAAAAA